>NZ_CABPVS010000004.1:183775-318424 GCF_902460845.1 Campylobacter concisus
TAATTTTGCTAATTTTTCCTTTGCAAAAATAGTCTTTTAGGCTATTTAAACAAATTTGACCCGATCAAGGGGATTGAAACTTGTCTCCGTTCATTTGTAGAATTACTACTTGTGCCATGAATTTAAACAAATTTGACCCGATCAAGGGGATTGAAACTCATCGCAGCCCGCGAAACCGACAACAGCACGACTATTAGGATTTAAACAAATTTGACCCGATCAAGGGGATTGAAACGCGCTACCTATCCCTGGGTACCCAAAGAATGCGCATTTAAACAAATTTGACCCGATAAAGGGGATTGAAACGGATTAACTGAGCGAGAGCCTGATGCTTGTGGCCATTTAAACAAATTTGACCCGATCAAGGGGATTGAAACAATTTTTCACTTTGAGTTCTATGTTTCCATGTAAACTCACATTTAAACAAATTTGACCCGATTTAGGGGATTGAAACCATTATCTATCTCTATGGTTTGCAAATCCATCTGTTTGTATTTAAACAAATTTGACCCGGTCTAGGGGATTGAAACAACTCAACTTCAAGGGGCACAGCTTCGATGTATTTAGATTTAAACAAATTTGACCCGATCTAGGGGATTGAAACATTAGCACGACTACCGCCATATTGTATGGTCTTGTTTCATTTAAACAAATTTGACCCGATCAAGGGGATTGAAACATTAGCACGACTACCGCCATATTGTATGGTCTTGTTTCATTTAAACAAATTTGACCCGATCAAGGGGGCTAAATTCCATAATCCATATATAAATTTAGGCCATTTCGCTTACATAAAAATTGTAAATCTTTTTGCTGTCATTTTTTGTGACGTATCTTGTCCATGTTTCATTTTAAATTGCTGCATATTTACAAAAGGAAGAGTAATGAAAATAATAGCAAGAGATGTGATAATAGTGGCATCTATCAAAAGAAACATCAATCTACAAGCAAGAATTGTAAAGTCAAAAAAAGATCTATATAAGAAAGCAAAAGCGTTTAAATTGTCCTAAGCTTGAATAAGTCTATTACCAAAAAACACTATGATGCCTACTCAAATGTGATCCAGTATCTCTATCCGTTTCAAGTGTTTTAAGTGGATTAGCCAAAATAGTATCTAGCAAAGATAGAGTATAGTCGTCAGCACTTTTTATCGTAAAAGTATTTTTCGCAATTATTTTTTTACACCAGTGATATTATCATTTATGATAACTTTTGAGTAGAAATATTTTAATGTGAGCTTGGTATTTTTAACAAGGTAGTTTTTTATCTTAATATTTAACGTCTAAAATAGGTGCCATATTGGGTGCCATCTATTTAGACATTTTTAGCAATTATAATAAACTTATATAAAACTTAGAAAAGCGTATTTTAGGGATTTATAAATCAAAATAAATCTTAAGAAATACTTAGTAGTTCGATTCTGCCTCTAACCACCATTAACCTTTCCTTAAACATCAATCATTTTTCTTTTGGTTCTATTAAATTTCGTATTTACAAGACTTCTAGGTTATTTATAAAATTTAAATAAATTTTTATTATTAGTAAATTTAAAATATAACAATGCTATTTTCATTTTATATATTCTAAGACAAATAAAATCTTCAAGATCAAATAAAAAATTTGTAAGGGATAATCTTATAAATTTTATCCTAAATAAGCCTTATTAATCAAAATGTTATATTTGTATCAAATCATCCTTAAAATATAAGTTTAATCTAAATCCATAAGAGATATAATCTTGATTAAATTTATATTAACTTAGGAGGTTTCATGGATTTTCTCATGAATTTAAGTGAAGGCATGCAGTTTGCTATCCAGCTTCTCATCGTCCTTATCTGTTTGTTCTACGGAGCTAAAAAAGGCGGTATCGCGCTTGGTATGCTAGGTGGTATCGGTCTTATTGTTCTTGTTTTTGGATTTAACATTGAGCCTGGTAAGCCTGCTATCGATGTTATGCTAACTATCCTCGCTGTTGTTGTGGCAAGTGCTACGCTTCAAGCTAGTGGTGGTCTTGATGTTATGCTTCAAATAGCAGAAACTATACTTAGAAAAAATCCAAAATATGTAAGCATCTTGGCTCCATTTGTAACATGTACGCTTACTATTTTATGCGGTACTGGACACGTTGTTTATACCGTGCTTCCTATCGTTTATGATATCGCTATCAAAAATGGTATCCGCCCAGAGCGACCAATGGCAGCAAGCTCAATAGCTTCACAAATGGGCATCATAGCAAGTCCAGTTTCAGTTGCTGTTGTAACTCTTACAAGCTTTCTTATTAATGCTAAAACTCACCTAGCTGGCTTTGATGGATATTTAGATCTTTTAAAGATTACGATTCCATCAACATTTTGCGGTGTTTTAGCGGTAGGAATTTTTAGCTGGTTTAGAGGCAAAGATCTTGATAAAGACGAAGTATTTCAAGCAAAGCTTCAAGATCCTGAGTTTAAAAAATATGTTTATGGCGATAGTGCGACACTTTTAGGCAAAAAGCTTCCTGGCTATCAATGGGCTGCAATGTGGATATTTTTAGGCTCTATCCTTGTAGTTGCGCTTCTTGGATATTTTAAAGATCTTCGTCCAAGCTGGACTACTTACAAAGACGCAACGGTCGTTCAAGTAATAGCTAACCTTCCAACTGAGCAAAAAGTTTTAAAAACCTTAAAAATAAAAGACGCTAGCATCCAAACAGAGGCGGCTGAGTTAAAAGTAGCAAACGATAAGCTAAATGCCAATCAAAAAGCTCAATCAGTCAAAATCATCGGCAAAGATGCAAATCAAACTCTTACTCGCACAGCTGATGGTGCAGTAACATATATAAATGAAAAAGGCGCAAAAGAAGAATTTCAAGGTGCTTACATCAATATAAGCAACAAACAAGCATCTTCAAAAAGCCTAAGTATGGTTCATGTTATCCAAATTTTCATGCTTTTAACTGGCGCTATCATCTTAATCTTTACACCAACAGATGCTAGCAAGATCGGTAAAAACGAGATATTTAGATCAGGTATGATCGCTCTTGTTGCAGTTTTTGGTATCTCTTGGATGGCTGAGACTATGTTTGCAGTGCACACTCCGATGATGAAAGAGGCGCTAGGAAGCATCGTAAAAGAGCACCCTTGGACTTATGCGGTTATGCTTTTGATTATCTCAAAATTTGTAAATTCTCAAGCTGCAGCCTTGGTTGCATTTGTGCCATTAGCATTAAATATCGATGTTAATCCTGCTATCATTCTAGCCTTTGCACCAGCTTGCTACGGATACTACATCCTGCCAACATATCCAAGCGACCTTGCGGCTATCCAGTTTGATAGAAGCGGTACGACACATATTGGTAAATTTGTTATCAATCACAGCTTTATCATTCCGGGTCTTATTGGCGTTATATCCTCTTGTATATTTGGCTATATTTTTGCAACTGCTTTTGGATATCTATAATAGATAAATTCTCTTGCTGCTAGTAATTTCTAGTGGCAAGAGTAGAATTTATCAAAGCTTATCTTTAAATTTTTGTTTATTGCTCATATAAACGAAGCTTAGCACTTCGGCTACGGCCCTAAAAAGATGTGCCGGTATCGTATCATCGACTTCACAAATTTTATAAAGCTCTCTTGCGAGTGGTGGGTTTTCATAAATTTGCACACCATTTTCAACGGCTATTTTTTTGATTTGCAGTGCTAAAAAATCAACACCTTTTGCAAGTATTATCGGCGCCTCGTCGCGACTTTTATCATATCTTATCGCCACGGCGTAGTGAGTAGGGTTTGTGATGACGACGTCAGCTTGTGGGATATTTTGCATCATTCGACGCTTGGCTGCACGCATTTGTGCTTGACGAATTCTGCCTTTTACCTGCGGATCTCCTTCCATTTGCTTATACTCATCTTTTATCTCTTGCTTGCTCATACGAAGGTCTTTAAAATATTGAAAACGCACGATGAGAAGGTCGATAAGTCCGATCACGAAAAGTATAAAAAGCATGACACTAACAAGAATGATGAGCTTTTCTTTTAGCCAAGCAAGCTGATCAAACATAGAAAAAAAGAGCGTGTGTGGTAGCTCCTTTATAAACTGCAAGAAAAAATAAAATCCAACTCCAAAGACGATGCTAACTTTTAGCACGATTTTGATGCTGTCTATCACTTTTTTCATCGAGAATAAATTTTTTAGCCCTTTTAGCGGGTTTATCTTGCCAAAATTTGGCATTATAGGCTTTGTGGTAAAGATAAATCCAAACTGCATTACATTTGCGATGACACCAGCGATCGCTACGCAGATACAAACTGGAAGTATCATAAGAAGCGACCTTGCAAAGGTATTTACGACGATCATTTTTACAGTTGGCAAGGTAAGTGGCTGACCGATAAATTTTGAGTAGTAGATATAAAGTGAGATGATCTGTTCTTTCATAAAATTTAGCATCGCAAGTAGTACGCCAATAGCAATAACTAGGGTCACGAACCCAGCTAGGTCCTGACTTTTGGGAACGTTGCCGTCCTTTTTGGCATCTTCTATCTTTTTGGGGGTCGCTTCTTCGGTTTTTTCCTGATCTTCGCCTGCCATCTTTATCCCATACTTGCTTAAATTTGGGGCGATTATAGCCAAAATACGGTTAAAATATCCGCTAAAGCCACCTTTCGCACGTGGAAAATTAGGCGTTTTTGGCTAAAATTAGCAAAAATAAGGGGCGAACAAAATGTCATTTTTAGAAGGCTTATTTAACATTTTCAAAACCAAGAAACCACCAAAAAGCGATGAAGAGCTACTTTTAGACGAGTATGCAAGCATTTACTACGAAATAAAAGAGAAAAATTTAAACGAATACGACTTTTTATGTGGGCTTATACGATTACTCTCTTTTTCAAGAGCTAGACGCTACGACTTCTGCCTTGAAAAGTGCCTAGCTGATGGCGATGCCGAGAGGCTAAATGATCTCGTCTTTCAATACGCTAAGCTAGGCTTACTCCCAGGATGCAGCGGTGGATATGATCAGTGCGAGAAGCTCATACCGGCATTTTTTGCTATCGCTTGCGGTGACACAGATGGTATGACACGGATCTTTCCAAAAGGTCTGCCGCCCAGCAAAAATGGCTATAAATTTCTATGTGTTACGCATGATCTGCTCACAGCGATGCTTTGGCAGGATGAAAATTTACTTGCCCCAGCTCTAGAAAAAGCCCGTACTTTTGCAGAGTCTAAAAAGCCAACAAACGAAAGAGAGGCGATTAAATTTGTGCTTGCCTTGTATGAAAAAGATACGGCTGCTATGAGCGAGCATTTGCAGAAATTTTGCTCCACTTTTGGCAGGACAGATGCACCTAAATTTGAAAAACGCCTCTACATCTTTGCGCACGGACTTCATGCCTTAGCGCGCTACTTTTTACCGCTTGAACTCTTTAAAGAGATAAAGCTACCAAAGAACGAGAATTTCAGTAAATTTTACGCAAAGAGGCTCTTTCAAAATGAAATTCCCAAGCCAAAACTTTATTTTACTTTTCCGCCTGAGCTTGAACTGATAAATGTGATTTTAAATGCGCCAGTAGCTAAAACTCTGATATATCAGCCATATTTGCCAAATGACAAAACATTTTTTCTGGATCACGATGCGATGATTAAAAATTTAGCCGACGAGATCATAAAATCAGGGGCATTAAAGTAGAATTTATAAACTTTTGGCTAATATTCACACCTTACAACCAACAAAGCTCCATAAATCTTTTGCAAAAAAGTGCTTTTTGGTCTTACCAAATTTTAGAAAGGTAGAGTATGTCAAAATACGCTATATTTAAGCATGGCGGTAAGCAATATCGTGTTAGCGAGGGCGAGTACCTTAAGCTAGATCACTTTAGCGCTGAAGCTAAATCAACCGTTGAGATTACAGAAGTTTTGGCTGTAAATGACGGCGAAGTAAAGGTAGGTGCGCCATTTGTGAAGGGTGCAAAAGTTGTTCTTGAGGTCGTTAATGAAGGCAAAGACAAAAAAGTAGTTATCTACAAAAAACGCAGACGTAAAGACTCAAAACTAAAACGCGGCTTTAGAAGACAATTTACACGTGTAAAAGTCGTAAGTATCGCAGCTTAAGGAGATAAGATATGGCACACAAAAAAGGTCAAGGTTCAACCCAAAATAACCGTGATAGTATCGGACGCCGATTAGGTGTTAAGAAATTTGGTGGCGAGTTCGTTCGTGCTGGAAATATAATCATCCGTCAAAGAGGAACAGCAACTCACGCTGGAAATAACGTAGGTCTTGGTAAAGACCATACAATTTTTGCATTAGTTGATGGCTTTGTAAAATTTGAAAGACTTGATAAAAACAGAAAAAAAGTATCTGTTTATCCAGCTGCATAATCTCAGGGGCAATCGCCCCTTTCTTTCTTAAAATTATTCAAAAATCAAAATTTTTATTTAGTGTTTAGAATTTTTCAAATAGCTGTGTGAGAGAAATTTTAAATCAATCACAACTCTATATTTCGAGCTTCATGGTGTTTATATTTGCTTTATTTTAATCAAGATATCACGATTTAATTTCAGTAAAGTTGGATATAATCCAAATAAAAAATTTAAGGTAAAAAATGTTTATAGATAGTGCAAGATTGACTCTAAGTTCGGGGCATGGTGGAGCTGGAGCTGTGAGTTTTCGCCGTGAAAAACACGTCATTTTAGGTGGTCCTGATGGCGGAGATGGCGGAGATGGCGGAGATGTTTATTTTGTTTGTGACAACAATACCCATACTTTAGCAAATTATAAGGGTAAAAGAGCCATGAAGGCTGGCAATGGTGAAGCTGGCATGGGCAAGCGAATGACTGGCAAAAAGGGCGAAAATCTAGAACTAATAGTCCCTCCTGGCACAGCTGTTTATGACGCACAGACAAATGAACTACTCTGTGATATAGTTAGCAAGGGTCAAAAGACGCTATTTTTAAAGGGCGGTAAAGGCGGACTCGGAAATTTTCACTTTAAAAGCTCTATCAACCAAGCTCCAGAATACGCACAAAAAGGTATGCCTGAAGAGAGTATTGAAGTAAGGCTTGAACTAAAGCTCATTGCTGACGTGGGCCTTGTTGGCTTTCCAAATGTTGGTAAATCAACTCTCATTTCAACAGTATCAAACGCCAAACCACAGATCGCAAACTACGAATTTACGACGCTTACACCAAAGCTTGGCCTTGTTGAGGTCGATGAGTTTAGTGGCTTTGTCATGGCTGACATCCCTGGCATCATCGAGGGAGCGAGCGATGGACGCGGTTTAGGCGTTAAATTTCTAAAACATATCGAGCGAAATAAAATTTTACTTTTTATGATAGACGGAGCAAACTATAGAGGTATGAGCGAGCAGTTTAGTGTGCTAAAAGAAGAAGTCGCTAAATTTTCAAGTGTACTTGCTAGTAGGGACTATGCTATCGCTATCACCAGAGTCGATGCGGCGGAAAATTTAGATGAAAATATAAAAGAATTTATGAAATTTTTAAAGCTAAAGCCAGAGCAAAACGGTAAATTTATCTACAAACAAGATTTACTCAGCTTTGATCATTCAAAACCATATTTTATTTTGCCGATCTCGTCAGCGACAAATGAGAACATAGATGAGCTTAAATTCGCACTTCTTGAGCTACTTAAAAATGAGCTTTGAGTTGTAACTTTTTGGCGCTTTGGGCATAGATCTTTAAGAGTATAAAATGAAGAAAATTTTTTGCATTATGCTATTTTGTCTTGGTGTATATAGCTGTGATCCAGCGGATCCGGCATATATGTTTTTGGATTACAATGACATAGATCGTGACGGTATGCTAAATTTAGATGAGTGGACGTCCTGCAAAGTGCCATCAGCGCTAAAAATAGCACCAGATCTATGCACTAGTAAGGAATTTAAGAGGCTGGATCTTGATCGTAGTGGCAAAGTTAGCATTAATGAGCTAGGAAGTTTGATATTTCAAAAGATTGACTGGCAAGAAGATCCATGCGCCTCTTGGCTGACTGGCAGTAAAAACGTAGATCAAAATAAAAGTCGTTGAAATTTAAAGGAAAGTGATGAATGTAGTTTTTATGGGGACGCCTGATTATGCCGTTAGGATACTTAGGCACCTAAAAGAAGCTGGCTTTAATATAAAAGCGGTCTTTACCCAGCCTGATAAGCCAGTTGGCAGAAAGCAAATTTTAACTCCAAGCGAAGTTAAAATTTATGCGCAAAACGAGCTAGCAGGCGTACCAGTCCTTACGCCAAATACGCTAAAAGATGAGGCGGTGGTTAACGAGCTAAAGGCATTTAAACCTAAATTTATCGTGGTGGCAGCTTACGGCAAAATTTTGCCAGAGAGCGTGCTTGAGGTGGCAACTTGTATAAATTTACACGCTTCGATCTTGCCAAAATATAGAGGTGCTAGCCCCATTCAAAGCGCGATCCTAGCAGGCGAGAAGCAAACTGGAGTGACTGCAATGCTAATGGACGCTGGCCTTGATACTGGCGATATGCTAGATTTCATCTACACACCTTGCGAGAGCAAGATGTCAAGCGAGCTTTTTAGTGAGCTAGGCGAGCTTGGCGGCGAGCTAATCGTAAAAGTGCTAAGAAATTTTGAAAATTTAAAGCCACAAAAGCAAGATGAGAGCAAGGCCACGCACTGCAAAAAGATAAGCAAGAGTGATGGACTTTTTAGTTTTGATGAAGAGGCAGGGCAAATTTATAATAAATTTCGTGCACTCACACCTTGGCCGGGGATTTATTTAGCGAGCGGGCTAAAAATTTTATCGCTTGAGCTAAGCGACAAAAGTGGCAGAAGTGGAGAAATTTTAAGCGTAGAAAAAGATCACGTCGTGGTTGCTTGCAAGGGTGGTGCAGTTAAAATTTACGAGCTTCAAGAGCCAAGCAAAAAGCCAACAAACGCAAAAGCATATATAAATGGTAAGCGCCTTAGCGTTGGCGACAAGATAGAGTAATAATCAAATTTAATAGGAGAAAATATGAAAAATGCACTAAGTATAGCAGGTGTTGATCCAAGTGGCGGAGCTGGAGTTTTAGCTGATATAAAGGTATTTATAGCACACGGCGTCTATGCGATGGGAGCGATCACGGCGGTCACTGCTCAAAATACAAAAGGTATCTTTGGCATGCAGCTAGTCGATACTAAACTCATTGAGGATCAGATCAAGGCGATATTTGATGATATAAAAGTTGATGTGATAAAAATAGGCGTTGTCCCAAGCGTGGATATCATAAAATGCGTAGCAAAAACGTTAAGAGAGATCAAAAATTTACCGCCAGTTGTGCTTGATCCAGTGATGAGCTGTAAAAATGGCGATATCTGGCTAGAGGGCGCTGCAAAAGACGCGATCGTGGAGGAGCTTTTCCCGCTTGCGACCGTGATCACGCCAAATATCTTTGAAGCGCGCGAAATTTTAAAGCGTGAGCTAAAGGGCGAGAGCGAGCTAAAAGAGGCTTGCAAGGAGCTTTTGAAATTTGGCACAAAGAGTGTTTATCTAAAGTGTGGCGAGCTTGATGGCAAGTCGCTTGATATATTTTATGATGGCAGCGAGTATGAAATCTTTAGCGATGAGCGCATAAAAACGACTGCAACACACGGCTCAGGCTGCTCGCTATCAAGTGCGATCGCTTCAAATTTAGCAAATGGCCATAGCCTAAAAGAAAGCGTGAAAAAAGCACATGATTATATCTTTAACGCTATCAAAAACGCGGTCATCATCGGCGGCGGACAAAATCCGGTAAATCACTTCTATAAATTTAAGGTGTGATTTGAAAGTAGAGTTTTTTCAAAGTCTGCCTTCGACGCAGGAATTTTTGATAGATGCCCTAAAAAACGGCGAGATAAAAGCTCCGTATATGGTCGTAGCGTATAATCAAACAAAAGGGGTCGGTAGTCGCGGCAACAGCTGGGAGGGGCTTGGCGGAAATTTGTTTATGTCGTTTTGCATAAGTGAAGATGAGCTGTCAAGCGACATACCACCGCCTTCGATCTCAATATATTTTTCTATGTTGATGCGTGAAGTCTTGAGCGAACTTGGCTCAAAGTGCTGGTTAAAATGGCCAAATGACTTTTATGTGGACGAGCGCAAGATAGGTGGCACTTTAACAAATAAAGTAGATGAAATTTACATTTGTGGCATGGGGATAAATTTAGCTAGCGCGCCTGAAAATGCGGGCATTTTGGATATAAAAACTAGCGTAGATGAGCTAGTTTGGGGCTTTATTAGCATGCTTGATAAAAAGATTTTATGGAAGCCAATTTTTAGCAAATTTAGGATAGACTTTTGCAAGTCAAAAGGTTTTATTACGCATATTGCAAATAGAGCTGTTTCGCTTCAGGATGCTGAAATTTGTGATGATGGAGCGATCTTACTAAATGGGGAAAAGGTATATTCTTTAAGATGAGCGAGATAATAACAATAGCTAATCAAAAAGGCGGCGTTGGCAAGACCACAACAGCCGTAAATTTAGCCGCATCACTGGCGGTTGCTGAGAAAAAAGTATTATTGATAGACATCGATCCACAAGCAAACGCGACAACTGGACTTGGCTTTAGTAGAAGTGACTATGAGTTTAACATTTATCACGTCTTAACAGATAGAAAAAAGCTCTCGCAAATCGTGTTAAAAACTGAGATCCCAACACTTTTTTTAGCTCCGTCAAATATAGGGCTTGTCGGCATCGAGCAAGAATTTAATGATCAAAATAAGGACTATAAACTAATCCTTAAAAATAAAATTTCAGAAGTTGTAAACGACTATGATTTTATTATAATTGATAGTCCTCCAGCACTTGGTAGCATCACGATAAATGCTCTTAGTGCAAGTGATAGTGTTATCATCCCGATTCAATGTGAATTTTACGCACTTGAGGGCTTAGCTCAAATTTTAAATACGGTTAAGATCATCAAAAAAACGATAAATCCAAAGCTAAATATAAAAGGCTTTTTGCCAACTATGTTTAGCTCGCAAAATAATCTCTCAAAAGAGACTATTGCAAATTTAAAGCAGCATTTTGAAAATAAGCTCTTTAAAAGCAAGGACAGCAAAGAGGAATTTGTGGTCGTTCCAAGAAATGTGAAACTTGCTGAAAGCCCAAGTTTTGGTAAGCCAGTGATACTTTATGATATAAAATCACCAGGCTCGATCGCATATCAAAATTTGGCATATTGTATTTTAAACTAAAAAATAAGGAAAAAAATGGCTAAAAAAGGTGGATTAGGGCGTGGACTTAGTGCGATACTTGAAGATGTAGAGCAGGCCTACAGCAAAGAGATTGCAAATTTAAACGACTCTGAGATAGTCGAAGAGATAAATATAGATGAAATTTTACCAAACCCATACCAGCCAAGAACGCATTTTGACGAAGAAGCTTTAAAAGAGCTAAGTGCCAGCATCAAAAGGCACGGACTGATCCAGCCAATAATCGTCATCAAAAAAGATGATGGCTATATGCTAATAGCCGGTGAGCGAAGATACCGCGCTACAAAGATGCTTGGAGCAAGCAAGATAAAGGCGATCATCGCTGACATCAAGTCTCAAAATTTAAGAGAGCTTGCACTTATCGAAAATATTCAACGTGAAAATTTAAATCCGATCGAACTCGCAAAGTCGTATAAAGAGCTTATAAATGAGTATAAGATCACACAAGACGGCTTAGCAAACATCATCCATAAGAGCAGAACTCAAATAACAAACACAATGAGACTTCTACTTCTTAGCGACTATACACAAAAACTTTTACAAGAAGATAAGCTTACACAAGGTCACGCTAAAGTTATAGTTGGGCTTAGCACCGAAGAAGAAAAGATGGTTGTTGATACTATAATTGGTCAAAAGCTAAGCGTTAGAGAAACAGAAATTTTAGTAAAAAAGATAAAAAATAAGGAAGAGATAAAAGACAAAAAGCCAAAAATTTCTGAGGAAATGAGCAAAAAATTATCAAATTTACAAGAAATTTTTAAAAATTTAAAGATAAAGACAAAAGTAAAATCTAGCAATCTAGTTTTAGAATTTAATAATATTTCACAGGTGGAAGAATTTATTGCTAGGCTAAAATAGAATTACAAATTTATTTTTATTTTTAGTAATTTATTGTAGAATCAGACTTTAATTTGAATATTAAATAAAACTTAATGATAAAATAAGGAGAGTGGATGTTAGAAATAGATGTGCCATTGATGCTTTTAACGGCTATCGTTTTCTTAGTATTGATCGCTATTTTGAATTCCTTGCTTTATAAGCCAATGCTCAAATTTATAGATGACAGAAATGCCTCTATAAAAAATGATGAAGAGAGTGCTAGTAAAAATGCAAGTGATCTAAGTGTTCATGAAAAAGAGATTGAAGAGATTATATTAAACGCAAGGACTGAGGCCAATAAAATAAGGCAAGAAGCCTTAAATTTGGTAAAAGAGGAGTCTTTAAAAGAAGTAAATGCTGTAAAAACTAGTTTAGAGGCTGATTACAATGAATTTTTAAATGCTCTAAGCTCCCAGAAAGATAACTTGAAAGCAGATCTATCAGCTAAACTACCTGAACTTAGAGCGGCTTTAAATGCCAAGCTCTCTAAAATTTAAAGGAATTTTATGAAGATAAAAATTTTATTTTTTCTAGCACTTCCATTTCTAGCTTATGCTAGTGGGCATGGCGGAACAAATTACGATATAGTAGAGAGAACGCTAAACTTCTTACTTTTCTTTGCTATTTTGGTATATTTTGCAGCTAAGCCACTAAAAGCTCTTTATCAAAGCAGAATTGACAGGATCGCAAATAAGCTTGAAAGTATCCAAGAGAAGCTACGCGATTCTAAAGCCAAAAAAGATGATGCTCTAAAACGTGTTGAGGAAGCTAAACAAAATGCAAATTCCCTAATCGAAACTGCTAAAAAAGAGGCTTTAAATTTAGCTGCTAAGGTTAAAAGCGACGCTCAAAATGATATAGCAAATCTTCAAAAGAGCCACAAAGAGCAAAAAGAATTTGAAGAGCGCAAGATGACAAAAGGCGTTGTAAATGAAATTTTGAGCGACATTTTCTCAAGCGATAGCCTAAAAGTCGATCAAAAAGAGCTTGTAAATATCATACTTAAAAAGGTTAGCTAATGAATGAAGTAGTGGCTAAAAAATACGTAAAAGCGATCTTAAGTGACGTAAAATCAAATGAACTTAATGTATTTGTTGAAAATTTATCAGAGCTGGCAGCAGCTTTTGCTAGCGATAAATTTAAAAGCATTATAAGTTTGCCTACTTTAAAGGCTTCACAAAAGGTTGATTTTGTACTATCTTTGGTTAAAAATCAAGATGCTAAATTTGCAAATTTTATTAAGCTTCTTGGTGCAAATAAAAGACTGGAGCTTATCCCAGCGATCTTAAACGAGATGAAGATAGAGCAGTCTTTGCTTGAAAATACATATCGTGGCGAGGTTATTGGAAATTTTGATCTAAGCGCTGATCAGTTAAAAGCTCTAGAAGAGAATTTCTCTAAGAAATTTAACTCTAAGATCAAGCTTGATGGCTCAAAGAGCGATTACAACGGCGTAAAAGTTGAGTTAGATGATTTAGGTGTCGAGGTAAATTTCTCTATCGATAGACTAAAAAGTCAAATGAGTGAATATATATTAAAAGCAATTTAAAAAGGAGTGAAAGCGTGAGTGCAAAAATTAAAGCTGACGAAATTAGCACGATAATCAAAGAGCGTATTGAAAATTTTGATTTAAGTGTTGATGTAGAAGAGACCGGTAAAGTCATCTCAGTCGCTGATGGCGTTGCTAACGTTTATGGTTTGAAAAACGTTATGGCTGGCGAGATGGTTGAATTTGAAAGTGGCGAAAAAGGTATGGCTCTTAACCTTGAAGAGAGCAGTGTTGGTATAGTTATCCTTGGAAAAACTAGCGGTATCACAGAAGGAAGCTCTGTAAAAAGACTTAAAAAACTTCTACGTGTTCCGGTTGGTGACGCATTGATTGGCCGTGTTGTAAATTCACTCGGTGAGCCAATCGACGCAAAAGGACCAATCGAAGCTACTGAATCTCGCTTCGTTGAAGAAAAAGCAAAAGGCATCATGGCTAGAAAGAGTGTTCATGAGCCACTTCAAACAGGTATCAAAGCGATCGACGCACTTGTACCAATCGGTAGAGGTCAAAGAGAGCTTATCATTGGCGACCGCCAAACTGGTAAAACAACGGTTGCTATCGATACTATCATCAACCAAAAAGGTCAAGATGTTATTTGTATCTATGTAGCTATCGGCCAAAAACAATCAACCGTTGCTCAAGTCGTTAAAAAACTTGAAGAATATGGCGCTATGGACTACACGATAGTTGTAAATGCTGGTGCTAGTGACGCAGCTGCGCTTCAATACCTTGCACCATACGCTGGCGTAACAATGGGTGAATACTTTAGAGATAACTCTCGCCACGCGCTAATCATCTATGATGACTTGTCAAAACACGCGGTTGCTTACCGTGAGATGTCTTTGATCTTAAGAAGACCACCAGGTCGTGAAGCTTACCCAGGTGACGTTTTCTACCTTCACTCAAGACTTCTAGAAAGAGCAAGTAAGCTAAATGACGCGCTAGGTGCTGGATCTTTAACAGCTCTACCTATCATCGAAACTCAAGCAGGCGACGTTTCAGCTTATATTCCAACAAATGTTATTTCTATTACAGATGGTCAAATTTTCCTTGAGAGCGACCTATTTAACTCAGGTATCCGCCCAGCGATCAACGTTGGTCTTTCTGTATCTCGAGTCGGTGGTGCAGCTCAGATCAAAGCTATCAAACAAGTTTCTGGTACGTTAAGACTAGACCTTGCTCAGTACCGCGAACTACAAGCCTTTGCTCAGTTTGCAAGCGACCTTGACGAGAGCTCAAGAAAACAACTAGAGCGTGGTCAAAAGATGGTTGAAGTACTAAAGCAACCTCCATATTCTCCACTTCCAGTTGAGAATCAAGTAGTTATCATATTTGCTGGCGCTAAGGGCTATTTGGATGATGTTGCAACTGCAAATGTAACAAAATTTGAGGCTGAGCTATATCCATATATAGAGGCGAAATACCCTGAAATTTTTGAGCAAATCAGAACTAAAAAGGTTCTTGATAAAGAAGTAGAAGAAATTTTACATAAAGCGTTGAAAGATTTTAAAGCGACTTTTGCCGCTAACTAGGGCTAAGATATGTCAAATTTAAAAGATATAAAACGAAAGATTAAGAGCGTCCAGAATACTCAAAAGACGACGCGTGCGATGAAGCTTGTCTCAACAGCAAAGCTTCGCAAAGCCGAAGAGGCTGCTCGATACTCTAGAGTTTACGCACTTAAGATCAATGAGGTTTTATCGGAGATAGCTTATAAGATCAATCAATATGCATCAGTTATGACTGAGAGTAAATTTTTTAACACAACAAAGAGTGTAGAAAAGGTTGATATTATATTTGTTACCGCTGATAAAGGGCTTTGCGGTGGCTTTAATGTCCAAACTATAAAGACAGTTAGGCGCATGATTGATGAGCTAAAAGCCAAAAAGATCAAGGTCAGACTAAGAGCTGTTGGTAAAAAAGGTATAGAATTTTTCAATTTTCAAGGCGTTGAACTACTTGAGACTTACGTCGGAGCTAGCTCTTCTCCTACATATGAAAAAGCTCAAAAAATCATAAAAGATGCCATCGATGACTTTACAAACGGCATAACTGATAAAGTCGTGCTAATACACAATGGCTATAAAAATATGATTTCTCAAGAGATTAGGGTAAATGATATTGTGCCTATTGAGCCGTCTAAGATAGTTGCTGTTGAGACAAATTCTTTGATGGAATTTGAGCCAGAAGACAATTATACTAAGATCATGGATGAATTGCTCAATAAATATTTTGAGTATAGTATGTATTATGCTTTAGTTGACTCTTTGGCGGCTGAGCACAGTGCTAGAATGCAAGCTATGGATAATGCAACAAACAATGCTAAACAACGCGTTAAACAGTTAAATCTTGCTTACAATAAAGCAAGACAAGAGTCTATTACCACTGAGCTTATCGAGATCATCAGTGGTGTTGAATCAATGAAATAAAAGGAGTATGAATGAAGGGTGTTATTAGTCAAGTTATGGGCCCTGTGGTCGATGTTGACTTTAATGACTACTTGCCAAAGATCAATGAAGCTATCGAAGTTTTCTTTGAGGTTGAGGGCAAGAAACATAAACTAATATTAGAAGTTGCTGCTCACCTAGGCGATAATAGAGTCAGAACGATCGCTATGGATATGAGTGAGGGCTTGACTCGTGGCTTAGAGGCTAAAGCACTTGGTGCACCTATTAGTGTGCCAGTTGGTGAAAAAGTTCTAGGTAGAATTTTTAACGTAGTTGGTGATTTGATCGACGAGGGCGAGGGTATAAATTTTGATAAGCATTGGTCTATTCACCGCGATCCTCCTCCATTTGAAGAGCAAAGTACAAAAAGTGAAATTTTTGAAACTGGTATCAAGGTAGTCGACCTTCTAGCTCCTTATGCAAAGGGCGGTAAAGTAGGTCTATTTGGTGGTGCTGGTGTTGGTAAAACGGTTATTATTATGGAGCTTATCCACAACGTTGCGTTTAAACACAGCGGTTATTCTGTATTTGCTGGTGTTGGAGAGAGAACTCGTGAAGGAAACGACCTTTATCATGAAATGAAAGAAAGTAATGTTTTGGATAAAGTTGCCTTGTGCTATGGTCAAATGAATGAGCCACCAGGAGCAAGAAACCGTATCGCACTAACTGGTCTTACAATGGCTGAGTACTTCCGTGATGAGATGGGACTTGACGTTTTGATGTTTATCGATAACATATTCCGTTTCTCTCAATCAGGTGCAGAGATGTCAGCTCTACTTGGACGTATTCCATCAGCTGTTGGTTACCAGCCAACTCTTGCAAGTGAGATGGGTAAATTCCAAGAGAGAATTACATCAACTAAAAAAGGTTCAATCACTTCTGTTCAAGCCGTTTACGTTCCTGCGGACGACCTTACAGACCCAGCTCCTGCAACTGTTTTTGCGCACCTTGATGCCACAACAGTTCTTAATAGATCTATTGCAGAAAAAGGTATTTATCCAGCTGTTGATCCGCTTGATTCAACATCAAGAATGCTCGATCCTCAAATTTTAGGAGCAGATCACTATAAGGTAGCTCGTGGCGTTCAAGCTGTGCTCCAAAAATATAAAGATCTTCAAGATATCATTGCGATCCTTGGTATGGATGAGCTTAGCGAAGAAGATAAGCTAACAGTTGATAGAGCAAGAAAGATAGAGAGATTTTTATCTCAGCCATTCTTCGTTGCTGAAGTATTTACAGGTAGCCCTGGTAAATATGTAAGTCTTGACGAAAATATAGCTGGCTTTAAGGGAATTTTAGAGGGTAAATATGATCACTTACCAGAAGCAGCATTTTATATGGTTGGAAATATAGATGAGGCTTTAGCTAAAGCTGAGAAACTTAAGGCTTAAATTTAAAAAGGAAGCGTAATGGATAAATTACATTTAGAGATCGTAACTCCTCAAGGTCAGATATTTAATGATGACGTGAGCAGTGTAGTGCTTCCAGGTAGCGAGGGTGAGTTTGGTGTTTTACCAAACCATGCCTCATTAATATCTCTTTTAAAAGCAGGTATTATAGATATAGAACATAAAAATAAAAAACATGATGTTGTTGCGATTAACTGGGGCTATGCAAAGATTGACGAAGGTAAGGTAGTAATACTTGCTGACGGTGCGGTTTACGTCTCTGGTGATAGTGAAAGTGAGCTTGCAAATTCATTGGAAGCTGCTAGAAATTTGATAGAGAGCATGAGCAGTGATACAAATGCTTTTGCAGCAACTATATCTAAAATGGAAAATGTAGTGAGAACTAGATAAGTGGGCGGTATAGATTTATTTTTAAATTACATTCAAAGAAGTAGTTTTATTACAATTATTGTTTTAACTTGGCTGTCAATATATTTTATAGTTAGTTTCACAATTCTTTTTTCAAGAATGGCTGGTATTGGAGCTTGGCAAAAACGTGAGCAAAATGCACTTGAAGCACTGCTTATGGGTGCTAAAAATATTCCAAATGATTCGTCTTTGAGAAAATGTGCAAATGGAAGAATCTCAAGAGAAAAACTAAACGTATGTATAAGTATAGCCGAGAAAAATGCTACAAGTGGACTAACGTGGCTAAGTGTAATAGCATCTACTTCGCCTTTTATCGGTCTTTTTGGAACCGTTGTTTCTATTTTAGAGACATTTTCACAGCTTGGAAATGGTGGAGGTTCATCACTTGGTATTATCGCTCCAGCTATTTCAGAGGCACTTGTTGCAACTGGTTGTGGAATTTTTGTTGCCATCCCAGCATATACATTTAACTTACTCATAAAAAGAAAAGCTTATGAATTAATGAGTGTTATTGAGCGTCAGGCTGATGTAATGATAGCACTTAAAAAAGATGATGAGATACTATAAATGGCCGTTAAATTTACCGATGAGACACCAGAGCTAAATATAACTCCTCTTGTTGATATTATGCTTGTTTTACTAGCCATTTTAATGGTTACTATGCCAACTATAACATATCAAGAGGATATTACTCTTCCGGATGGTTCAAAGGCAAAAACTTCAACATCTAAGCAAAAAGATCTTATAGTATCTATAAATTCGCAAGGACAAGTTAGAGTTGATCAGAGTACTATGAGCCTTGCTGAGTTTCCTGATAATATCGCATTAATGAGTACAAAATACGATAAAACCTCGCCTATCTATATAAAAGCTGACAAAAATTTAAAATACGATGATGTTATGTTTGTATTAAAGACTTTGAAAGGTGCTGGTTTTAATAAAGTAGCTTTAGAGACAAACGGTTAAGATGTCAAATAAAGTTAAATTTCCAACGCTTAGTTCGTTTCTTGTAGCGTCTTGTATTTACGTTATTATTATACTTATTTTGTTTATAAAGCTTACATTTTTTGTAGAGCCTCCTAAAAAATATACCGATGATAAAGATGCTATTATGGATGTGGTTATGGTTGATAGAGAAGTTGATCAAACCATTAAAGCTCCAAAACAAGCAGATGAAGTAGTTAAAGAGACAAAGCCTGAACCTAAAAAGGAATCTGAAGAAGATAAACAAGAGACTACAAATAAGCCTGTTGTACCAGAGGAACCATTGCCTACCCCAAGCTTACCAACTCCTCCAAAAGAGGAACCAAAACCTGAGCCTAAAAAACCAGAACCAAAACCAGAAATTTTAAAACCAAGTGAAGAACCCAAAGAAGATGTTAAGCCAGAGCCAAAACCTGAGCCTAAGCCTACACCAAAGCCAGTTGAAAAGCCAAAACCAAAAGAGCCAAATATAAAAGACCTCTTTAGTGACATAGACCCTACAAAACTTAAAAAAGATGATGGTATAAAAAAGGCCGAAAATAAAGTGCAAAGCCGTAAAAAAAGTGAAGCTTCTAGTTCAAAAGCCGCAAAAGAAGCTAGTGATATAATAAAGAGTTTAAAGATAGATCAAAATCCAACTGCTCCAAAATCACAATCTACCGGTACTTACGATCCACTAATGGGTGCGATAACAAAACAAATTCAAAGAAGATGGCAAAGCTATAAGGCCGATTCTGCAAATTTAGCTAAAGTTAAAGTTATGATAGATCAGAGCGGAAATTTTAGCTATGAAATTTTAGAGCTATCATATAATGAAGAATTTAACGCAAAAGTAAGAGAGTGCTTAGAAAAACTTACAACGGAGAAATTTCCATTCAATCCAGACAAAAGCACTACTTTTAATTTAAATTTAGAAGATAAAATAAACTAAAATTTATAAAATTATGGAGTAGAGATGAAGAAAATTTTTCTTTTTTTATGTGTTGCTCTAGGGCTTTATGCTGCTGATGCAACCATATCTGTTGTAAATCAAGGTATTGCCTTGCCAAAGATAGCTTTGCAAGATGCAACAACTGCTGTTAGCGATGCGGGGTTTAAAGATAAATTCTTTAAAATCATGCTAGGAGATCTAAAGGTTAGTTCCGATTTTGAAGTAATCGAAGATCATGTGCCTTCTACCTATGAAGGAGATGCGACTACTAATACAATGAGTGATAAAGGCGTCGAGCTTATCTTTAGATATGCTCTTGAAGGCTCTATTGGCTCGCCTCTTACTTTGAGAGTAAAACTGATAAACGCTAAAACAGCAACTACAAGATATGAGAAGGTTTATACTATGCCAGACGGCGCAAAGTATCCGTTTTTGGCGCATAAAAGTATAGTTGAGCTTACTAATGAACTAAATTTACCACCAGTTGGCTGGATGGAAAAATTTATTATTCTTTCAAAATATACTTCAGCTCGCCAAAGCTCTATCATAGTTGCTGATTATACACTTACATATCAAAAGACTATAGTAAGTGGTGGGCTAAATATTTTCCCTAAATGGGCTGGAGCTGATCAAAGTAAATTTTACTATACATCTTATGTAAACAATAAGCCAACTTTATTTAGATATGATCTAAATTCTGGCACAAAAACAAAGATAATTGATAGCATTGGCATGCTTATAGCCTCAGATGTTAGTAAAGATGGAAGTAAAATTTTATTAACTATGGCACCAAAAGATCAACCAGATATATTTATCTATAATACAAATAGCAAAAATTTGACGCAGATTACTAATTATCCAGGTATAGATGTAAATGGAAATTTTGTAGATAATGATAGTAAGATAGTTTTTGTATCAGATAGGCTTGGCTATCCAAATGTTTTTGCAACTCCTGCGATTTCTGGTGGAAGCGTTGAACAAATGGTATTTCATGGTAAGAATAATAACTCTGTAAGCACATTTGAAAATTATGTTGTTTATTCAAGCAGGGAAGCAAGCGGTAGTTTTAATATATATCTAATTTCAACTCAAACGGATTTTATACGACAGCTTACAGCAAATGGCAAAAATAACTATCCAAGATTCTCAAGCGATGGGCAAAGTGTTGTCTTTATAAAAGAGCTTGGCGGTCAAAGTTCACTAGGTGTTGTTAGGCTAAATGAAAACAGAAGTTTTCAGTTTCCTTTAAAAGTAGGAAAAATTCAATCTATAGATTGGTAATATTCTGATAAAATTTAAAATTTTTGTGATATAATTCGACCAAATTTCTAAAAAAGGATAAGGAATGAAAAAAGTAGTTCTAGCAAGTGTTGCAGTTGCAACTTTATTGTTGAGCGGTTGTAGCTCAAAAAACCCTGAAGTTGATATGAATTCAAATTCAAATCAATCTGCAGACAATTCAGGTAGCATGAGCGATGCTGATAGATTAGCAGCTCTTATTGCTAACATCGAGAGTCAAGTTAAAAGTGTATACTTTGACTTTGATAAATTTAATATCAAAGCTGATCAACAAGGCGTTGTTAGCTCAAATGCATCAGTATTTAACCAAGCTGACGCTCAAGCTCTTTCTATAAAAGTAGAAGGTAACTGCGATGAGTGGGGTACAGATGAGTATAACTATGCTCTTGGTTTAAAACGTGCTAAAAGCGCTAAAGATGCTCTTGTAAGAAATGGCGTTAGTGCTGATAGAATCGCTGTAGTTAGCTTTGGTGAAAGCAATCCAGTTTGCACAGATAAAACAAAAGCTTGCGATGCTCAAAATAGACGTGCAGATTTCAAAGTACTTCCATAATTTATAATTAAATAATAATGAACAAAAAAATAATTGTAGTGGCTCTGATAGGAGCCACTATCTCTATTACCTTCGGTCAAGAGATTTCAGCTTTTGATGCAGGCAATATGGATAGTGCTAATCCATACGGTCTAACTGACAATGAAAAAGTTACCCTAAATAATAAGCGAAGTGTTCAAAATATTGAAGAGAATATGAATAGTGTTTTAGAACAACTTCAAGGTTTGCAAAGTTTGATTGAGAGCATGAGTGCTAGAATGAATAAGCTTGAGCAAAGAATAAATGATATAGAGACGAAGGTAAATGGTGGCATAAGTGATTCTGGTGTAAGTTTGACATCACTGAAGGCTTATGTTGATGAAACTAGAGATATACAAGACAAAAACTATAAGAATATCACTGCTGCCTTAAATAAATTAGGTGCAATAATGGATAAAAATGCTGCCCAACCAAAGCAAAATACAAATCCAAAACAACAAAATAAGCCAACTTCAAATTTTAGTGGAAAAAGCGATAAAGATATTTTAGCTGATGGCATTAAGCTTTTAAATTCTGGCAATAGCACAGAAGCAGCTGAATATTTTGAATACTTAAATAAAAAAGGCTATAAAACTGGTGTTTCAAATTATTATCTAGGCGAAGTTGCTTATAGTCAAAAATCATACAGCACAGCCATACAATACTATAAAAAAAGTATACAAAGTGAAGATAAGGCTGACTACACTCCAAAACTTCTATATCACACAGCTATAAGCTTTGATAAGATAGGTGACACGCAAAGTGCAAATAGATTTTATAAAGCTTTAAAAGTCGGCTATCCAGATAGTAAAGAAGCCAAAGCCTCTCCTAATAGAAACTAAATTTTAATCTTTTTTAGATATAATCCCACATTAATCAAGAAACCAAATCTAAGGAGATTATTGTGAGTAAAGATCAAGTCATAACTATGTTTTACGAACTAAAAGATGCCAACACTGGTGAAATTCTAGAGTCAAATATGCAAGAAGGTGGCCAAATTTCATTTATAACAGGGCATGGCCATATTATAGAAAAGCTTGAAGAAGAAGTAAGTAAATTAAAATCAGGCGAAAGAACAACTATAAGCGTAAAGGCAGTAGAGGGTTGTGGTGAATATAATAATGATGCCATTCAGTCGTTACCAAAAGAGCAGTTTGCTGGTATAGATTTGCATGAAGGAATGGAACTTTTTGGTCAAAATGAGGATGGCTCAAGCGTTCGTGTTATTGTTAAAGAGATTAAAGATGACGAAGTAACAGTTGATTTTAATCACCCATATGCTGGTAAAGATTTGCTATTTAATGTTGAAGTTTTAGAAGTTAGAGATGCAACAGAAGATGAAAAAGCAACAGGCATAGTAGCCGGGGCTCATACTTGCGGTTGTGGTGGTCACGATCATGAGCATGAGCATGAGTGCTGCGGTGGACACGGACATGGACACGAGGACGGTGGTTGCGGTTGCGGTGGACACGGACATCACCATCACTAAGAAGCTAAAATGAAAAAAATTGCTTTTGTTTTTGCGGGCCAAGGCTCGCAAAGTATTGGTATGGGAAAAGACTTTTATGAAAATTTTTCTACTGCTAAGTTACTTTTAAATGATGCTTGTAATGACACTGGCATTGATTACAAAGAGCTTTTATTTACACAAAACGATAAGTTAGATAAAACAGAATTTACTCAGCCAGCTATCGTTTTAAACTCGCTAATGACTTATTTGGCTTTTTCAAATTTTATTAAAGAAAAACCAGAATTTAGTCTTGGGCACTCACTTGGAGAATTTACTGCTCTTGCAGTTAGTGGAGCATTTAATTTTATTGATGCGATTAGGCTTGTAAATTTACGTGGTAAATTTATGCAAGAAGCTTGTATTGGTAAAGATGCCGGCATGATGGTAGTTCTTGGACTTAGTGATGAAGTGGTTGAAGAAATTTGTAAAAAAGCAAGAGAAGAAGGTTTGCAAATTTATGCTGCAAACTACAACTGCGATGGACAAATCGTTGTCGCTGGCGTAAGAGCCGATCTTGCTAGCTATGAAGCAAAATTTAAAGAAGCTGGCGCAAAAAGAGCAATGCTTTTAAATATGTCAGTAGCAAGCCATTGTCCGATACTTGAACCAGCTAGTATTAGGCTGGCAAGCGAGCTTGAGAGTACTTTGGCTACCAAATTTTCTCCAGTTGTCTCAAATGTAAATGCTAAAATTTATACTGATAAAAGCGAAGCACTAGTCCTGCTAAAAGAGCAGCTAATAAAACCAGTTTGCTATAAACAGAGCATTAAAAACTATGAAAATAATGTTGATTGTTTTATCGAGCTTGGTGCTGCGACGCTAAAGGGCATCAATAAAAAAATTACCGAAAAGCCAACTTATAGTATTACTGATATGGCAAGTCTTGAAGAAGTTGTGAAAATTTTGGAGGAGAGATGATAGCGATACTTGGAGCTATGCAAGAGGAGACAACACCGATCCTTGAAATGGTTGGTGAATATAAAACTGTTCAATATGCAAATAATAAATTTTACTTAGCAAACTATAAAGGAAAAGAGCTAGTCATTGCCTATTCAAAGATAGGCAAAGTAAATGCAGCTATAACAGCAACTTTAATGATAGAAAAATTTAAGGCCTCAAAGTTGCTCTTTACTGGCGTAGCTGGCTCACTTGATGAGAGTTTAAAAATAGGCGATATGCTTTATGCTACTAGCTTAGTGCAACATGATCTTGATATTACGGCTTTTGGCCATCCTTATGGCTATGTGCCAGGCACAAGTATATTTGTTAAAAGCGATGAAGGACTAAATGAACTGGCAAAAAAGATAGCTGATAAAAAAGATATGAGCTTAAGTGCTGGTATTATTGCGACCGGAGATCAGTTTATCTGCGATAATGAAAAGAAAGCTTGGATAAAAAAGATATTTAATGCGAGCGCTACCGAGATGGAAGGTGCTAGCGTTGCACTAGTTTGCGAAATACTAGGTGTGCCATTTTTTATACTAAGAGCTATCAGCGATGGAGCTGGTGATGCAGCAGAGTTTGACTTTGATAAATTTTTGCAAGATTCAGCAAATATTAGTGCAAAATTTATACTTGAAATGGTAGAAAATTTATGATAGAGCTTAGTAAAAGGCTTCTTAGGCAAGTTGGTCAGACAAATGCTAGATACAAGATGATAGAGGGCGGAGATAAGATCTTGCTTGGTCTTAGCGGAGGTAAAGATAGCCTCGCACTCGCTCACGTACTAAAGCATATCCAAAACGTTACACCTGAAAAATTTGAGTTTAAAGCAGTAACACTAAGCTACGGCATGGGTGAGGACTACGCTTATCTTACAAAGCATTGCAATGAGCACGGAATAGAGCACGAAGTAATAGATAGCTCAATTTTTGAAATTTCAAAAGAGAAAATCCGTAAGAATTCTAGTTTTTGTAGTTTCTTTTCTCGTATGAGAAGAGGCTATCTTTATACTTACGCTTTAAGGCATGGTTTTAATAAACTTGCGATTGCACATCACTTAGATGATGCAGCGGAGAGCTTTTTTATGAACTTTACATATAATGGTGCACTAAGGACGCTTGCTCCAAAATATACTGCAAAAAATGGCATCACGGTTATTAGGCCATTTATCTTCGTTCGCGAGAGACAGCTTCGCGAAAATGCTATCAAAAATGAATTAAGAGTTATCGGTGATGAAGCATGTCCTGCAATGAGATTTGACGTAAAGATGCCACATGCTAGATATGAAACCAAACAGCTTTTAGCAACTTTAGAAAAAGAAAATCCAAAGCTTTTTACTTCGCTAAAAGCAGCATTTGAAAATATTCATACTGATACTTTTTTTGCTCTCAATAGCAGTAGTGAAGAGTAAAATTTTACTTGCTTTTTGGGACTAATCCCAAGAAGCAAGCTATAAATATTTCTATTTTAATTAGCTCGTATCAAAATAAATAAAAAATGTATAAATATATGAAATTCTTGTACTTGTGCATAAATCAAAACTATCATATATAGCAAATACAAAAGTATTTAGTGCAAAAAGCTACTGGTTAGAATTTTTATAACTTAGAAAATTGAAGCTTAAAAAATAGCCATGTGCTTTAAGCATTAAGAAATAGCTATTTAAAATAGCAAGCTATGGCTTAAAGTCCGTCAAGTAAAATTTTATAAAGTCGGTTTATCTCATCGTCATTTAGCTCGATCGTGCTTTTTGTATCAAACAAATTTTTGATCTTACCAGCGTCAAATTCGCTTCTATCAAGGCAGCGCTTGTGAGAGGGCAAAAAGCCACGAGTTAGGCAAAGCTCGCTTTCTATCTCCTCGTCGCAGATAAAGCACTCAAGCTCGCTGTGAAGCCTGCCTTCATACTCTAAAATTTTGACGTAGCTTTCGATGATAAGGCGTTTTGGATTTTGTAGCTGCATCTGTTTGGCGCAGCGATCAAGCTCGTTAAAGTAAATTTCATCAAGCTGCTCGACCTCTTTTAGATGATCATAAAGTAGGCGCATGAACTGCTGCCAAATGATGAGTTTGTCGCGCTCTAGCAGCCATTTAAAGCCAAGGTGAAGTATGTTTCTAAGCTTTGGTAGAAATTTCGCCTCTTGCTCTAGCTCAAAGTCGATCTTGTAGCCAGTCATGATGTTTGAGTGGCGAGCGCCAAAAAATCTATATGACTTTACGAGCAAATTTGGCGTTAGTACAAAGACTAAAAGGTCCTCGTCTCTGACCTTTTGCACGCGTAGGATGTAGCCTTGCATCTAGGCAAAAAACTCCCTTATGCGCTCTCTCATCGCTGTCACATCTTTGATGAAATTTACATCATTTCTAAAGGTTGTTGCGCCATCTATCCCCTTGCTGTATTGATGTAAATGTTTTCTAAATATGTAAAATCCATGCTCGCCGTAGTGATCTATCATCGCATCAAAGTGAGCTAGGATGATCTTTTGTTTTAGCGCCTTATCTACGCTAGTTTTGGTCTTTATCTCGTGAAATATCCAGGGATTGCCGATGCTTGCTCTGCCGATCATTAGGGCATCGCACTTTGTAAGGTTTAAAATTTCATCTGCATTTTGCGCATTTATATCGCCATTTGCGACGACCGGGATTTTTACGCTCGCTTTTACTCTAGCGATCGCTTCATAATCAACCTTTGCGCTGTATCCACCAGCTCTGGTGCGCCCATGGACCGCGATGTAGTCTGCGCCGGCTTCTTCGCAGGCTTTTGCAATTTTCTCTTCATTTTTGTCGTTAAAGCCAAGTCTAAATTTAACACTTAGGCTCTCTTTGTTTGAGACGCTTTTTATGGCCGAGATTATGCTTTGAAGTTTGTCAAGATCGTTTAGTAAGGCTGAACCTGCACCTTGTCTAACGACCTTTGGCACAGGGCAGCCGCAGTTTAGATCGAGCCCATAAATCCCATCAAATTTATTGATTATCTTCACAGCTTTTTTTATATTTTCTATGTCGCTACCAGCTATCTGGACGACGTAAGGCTCTTCGTTTGGGGATTTTTTAAGCATTTCAAGAGTTTTGTCACTGCTCTCATAGACCAGAGCATTTGCGCTGATCATTTCGCTAACAGTGACATCGCAGCCAAATTTCTTAACTACGCTTCTTAATGGCAAGTCAGAAAAGCCAGCAAGAGGTGCTAAGAAAAGTGGCTTTTTACTAAAGTCTATCATTTAAAAAATAACGAGCTAGGGACCATTTTGCCGTTATCTCGTAAAAACAGTAAGACCTTTATCTCTTTAAACTCATCTGGATCGCTACCTTCGATAGCTTCTCTTACTTTATCAAGCATTTGAAGCTCAAACAGTGCATATACGTAAGCCTCATCAGCGTCAGCATGGATGCTTTTTAGTTTTTCAAAGATGCCAATAAATGCATCTGGTTTTAGTTTATTTTTAAGCATTACAGCGGCTTTATCGTATTGAGCTTTTGTCACTTTTGCGTTGTTTAAAAGATCAAAAATTTCATCACTGCTTAGATCGATCTCGTCATTTACAAATCGGGTAATAATAAGCATTATATCTTCACTTGCTAGCTCAAAATTTAATCTTTTGATCTCGCTAAAAGAAGCTACTTTTATGAGTTTATCAAATGCAGCTTTTTTAAGGCTCTCATTTTGATCCTGATTTTTAAGTATGTCAAGATAGTAAGTAGGTAGTTGCTCGATTTTGTTTAGCTCATTTAGGATATTTAACTTGCTATCTTTTGCTAATCTAAATTTTTTTAGATCGACGATCTCTTTATTTTTTATACTTTTTATAGTTTGTAAGATATTGTTTATCTCGGCATCATCTACACCGACATCTTTAAGCTCGCCTACTGGTGAGATAGAGCGAGTGAGCTGCGAGGCGATCTTGTAAGTATCGGTTTTGAAGTCTTTATTGCTCTCAAAGCCAAGAAGTGTCTCTTTGGCTAAGTCTTTATAAAGTTGGCTATCTTTTTTGATCCATTTTTTATATCTATAAAAAGCATATCCATGATAAGCGATATGAAGTAGGGCAAGAAGTGCTAAAACAGCTACTGGAAGAGCGACCCAAATAGCAATTGGCAAAGTTATAGTTTGGCCTAAAAGCTCAAATGTGTAATCAGAACTATTAAGAGAATAAGTGAGTCCTGCAACAACTACTATGTAGATTATGCAATAGACGAGAAATTTTCTAGTTTTCATGTTTTCTCCTTAGTTTTTTGCTGTTTTTTCGATTATTTCACGGCAAGTTATGCAGTATTTTGCATGTGGTTTTACTTTTAGTCGCGGTATGCTGATCTCCTCTTCACACATATCACAAATTCCATAAGTTTTATTTGCTATCTTCTCTAGTGCTTCATCTATCTCTGATAGCTCCGCTCTTTGTTGTGTCGAGATCGAATGCTCGATTAGCTGGTCTGTATTTACTGAGGCTATATCAAACTCATCGCTTACACCACTATCTCTTAAGCCATTTACTTCAACAGATGAATCATAGATATTTTTTTTGATCTGTAATTTTCTTTCTTCAAGTAATTTTTTAAAAAAATTTAGCTCAGTTTGTGTCATTTATATTCCTTTATTTGTGGTATGGGTGGTTTGCATTTATGCAAAGTGCTCTAAAAATTTGCTCAAAAAGTACAAGCTTGGCAACCTTATGCGCCATCGTCATCTTGCTTAAGCTTATGATTTTTTGCGCTTTATTCTTTAAATTTTGGCTAAGGCCGTAAGCTCCACCTATGAAAAAGTTAATTTGTGAATTTGAGTTTAAAATTTGTGCAAATTCTTGGCTATCAAGTTGCAAGCCATTTTCATCAAGCATTACGCAAAAGCCTTTTAAATTTGGCTCATAAATTTCATCATAAGCTCTTAATGCTTCGCTTTTTCCGGTACTTTGAGCTTTTGCTATTTTTTCATTGAAAAAGACTTTATCGTTTATCTTGGCAAATTTTGCACTCATTTTTATATATTCTTGTATCTCGTTTTCAAAGTTGTCACGTAATGATTTTTGAATGCTAAAAACTGAAATTTCCAAATTTAGCCTTTGGTTTTTAGCTTTAGTTCAAAGTTGCTTCCACTCTCATCTTGGTTATCTTTTTGATGTATTGTCTTATTGTTTGTGAGAAATTTAACCATATCGCTTATATATTTTTTATGTTCGCTTCTTGGCACAATAGCATCGATTAGGCCATGCTCTAACAAAAACTCAGCTCTTTGAAATCCCTCTGGTAAATCAGCACCAATGGTTTGTTTGATGACTCTTTGACCAGCAAAGCCTATCAATGCGCCAGGTTCAGCGATTATTAGATCCCCAAGCCAAGCAAAAGAGGCACTAACGCCACCCATCGTCGGATCAGTAAGTACTGAGATGTAAGGTAGTTTCGCTTCATCGAGTAGTTTTAAAGCAGCTGATGTCTTTGACATTTGCATCAAAGAGAATGTACTTTCTTGCATTCTAGCTCCACCTGAAGCACTCACTATGACTAAAGCTTGGCGTTTTTCTATCGCTCGTTTTATCGCTCTTACGATCTTTTCACCCTCAACTGAAGCTAGCGAACCACCCATGAAACCAAAGTCAAAAACAACTAGCTGAATTTCTTGGCCTTCGCATTTACCTTCTCCACAAATAACTGAGCTTGTACGCCCAGTTTTTTCTTTATTTTCTGTAATTCTTTTTTTGTATGATTTTTTATCGACAAAATTTAATGGATCAACTGGCTTTAAATTTGCATCAAATTCAATAAAGCTACCTTCGTCGCAGATCAAATTTATACGATCATTAGCTTTTAATCTCATATGATAGCCGCATTTAGGGCATACATTAAAACAAGCTTCAACTTCTTTGTAATACATCAGTGAGTGGCAGTTGTCGCATTTTACCCAGTGTGTAGGTGCTTCTTCTGGACGAGGTTGAGCTTTTCTTATCTTTGAAAAAATGTCTGAGAAATTCATCTTTTTACCCACTTATATTAAAAATTGTGGGATTATATCTAATGTTAGCCTTGCTTTTTCTTATATGACTTAAAGTTTGTTTGTTTACGAGGGATTTAAGGGGCAAGCTAGCCCCTTAAAAGTATTTTATTAGAAGCGTCTTCCGATAGTAAATTCAAATGTATTTGTATCATCGCCCTCTTTAGGTTTAAGAGCTTTTGCAAAGATTAGTTGAAGTGGACCAATAGGAGTTATCCATTCTATGCCGGTTCCAACTGAAGATCTTTTTATCTCATTTAGGCTATTCTCACCGATCATACCGTAGTCATAAAATACAACGCCACGCATTTTGACACGATCTATTATAGGGAAGCTTATTTCAGCTGAATTATTAAATGAAGTTTCGCCGCCGTATTCGTAGTAGTCGCCATTATATTTTACCTTTGGAGATACAGTTCTGCTCTCGTAACCACGTAAGCTTCTTATGCCACCAAGGTAAAGTCTTTCGTTGATCGGAGTATATCCTCTTTCCCAAATTTTGCCAAAACTTGCTTTGTATCTTAAGATAAGGTCATAGTCGATGTACTCTCTAAGACCTAGATAATAGTTGAAATTTGTGCGGTTTTTAACAAAGTCTATATCGCCACCAAGTCCAGCTATCTCAAATGATGTACTAGCTATGATGCCACGTCTTGGCAAGTAATAATCATCGGTGCTATTATATGTTAAAGCTGGAGTTATGGCGCTTTTTATGGCTTTACCTTCTCTATAAATTTCTTTTTTAGTTTTTGCGTTGATATCTCTTAGTTCATCATCTTTTAGAGTAATTTTGCTTTGCTCAATATTGTAAGTAAGCGATGCACTTAAATTTCTAGTTAGTTTTCTACCAAGAGTTGTGCTAAAGCCATAGCTTCTCTCTTTATATGTTCTCCAGTCATAGTCATTTGCATAAAGTGTTCCGCCAAGGCTATACTCTGAGTCGAAAATTCTTGGGTTTGTAAGACTTATCTGACCTGAAAGCTCTCTGTCACTTTTATCTACGCTTATTTGTCCTTGAAGGCCAGAGCCAAAGATATTTGTATCAGAAAGTGCTGCATTTAGTAGTAGTCCGTCACTGCTGCCGTATCCGATACCGCCGCTTATTGAGCCAGTTGAGGCTTCTTTTACTTTTACTTTTAGATCGACTGTATTTTTATCAACTGGATCTTCTTCTATCTCGACATCGTCAAAGTAGCTTGTTCTTTTTAGCGCATCTTTTGAGTCTTGAAGGTCGGTTCTACTATATAAATTTCCTTCGGTTAGATAAAGTTCACGTCTTACAACGCGGTCAACGGTCCTATCGTTTCCTGAAATTTGAACATTTCTTATATATACTTTTTCGCCAGGATCTACTTCATAATCAATATCGACAGTTTTATTTTCATCAAATTTATCAGTCTTTGGATAGACCTTCACAAACGCATAACCTTTATCAGCAACCATATCATCGAGCTTTTTCATATCTTGGCGAAGTCTTGCTGAGTTCATCGTATCGCCAGCCTCAAGCCTAAAGTCATCTATGATCTTTTTAGTGTCAAGCTCCAGCTCTTCAGGTGCTGTAATGCTTACATTTGAAACCTTATAAGGCTCACCTTCATGAACATAATAAGTAAGATCAGCTGTGTAATTATCAAACGATGAATTTAAATAAGGTGACGAAATAGTCGCATCTAAATAGCCTTTTTGGAAATATTTGTCTTGTATTCTTGCTGGATCATTTTCAAGCTCAAAAAGTTTAACTTTACCGTCATTTCTGCCCCAAAGCCAGCCCATAAATTCTCTACTTTTATTTGCAACTACTGGCTCAATGTCGTCATAATCAAACTCTTTTGCGCCGACTAAATTTACATTTTTGATTATCATATTTTCGCCGCGGTTTATGTTGAGTGTTATAAAAAGTGAGCTGTCGTTGTCTGCAACTGGTTGTTTTTCTACGTCTACAACGGTATCAAAATATCCCTTTGACTCATAATACTGACGAATTCTCTCTTTAGTTTTTTCTATTGTAAGCTCATCGTACATATTGCCTGGTTTGATATTGATTAACGACTCTATGGCAGTTTTGTCATTTGTTACGACGCCTTTTAGATCAACTCTCGCAACACTTGGCTTCTCTTTTACAGCTACTAAAAGATTGCCATTACCTGTATCTTCTATGTAGATATCGTCGAAATAATTTTGTTTGTATAAATTTGTGATCGCCTTATCACTAAGCTTTGGAGTTAGATCCTGACCGACTTTTAGGCCCATTATTTGGCTTGCTACTTCAGGCGAAAGGTGAATTAGTCCTTTAAAATTTATTGACTGAATTGTTTGTGCGCTTAGGCCACTGAAAGCTAATGCTAATAAAAATAATTTCTTTTTCATTAAATTTAACCTAGAGTTTTAGTATAAGTGCGTATAATATCATATTTTATTTTTAATAAATTTAAATTTTATAATTTTGAAGGTTTTTTATGAAAATAGGTATCATCGGACTTGGTCTTATGGGTGGTTCGCTTGGTCTTGCACTAAAAGATGAAAAATTAATCTCTTGTGTTAGTGGATATGACAAAGATGAAAATCATAGCAAAAAGGCCTTAGAACTTGGCTTGGTGCATGAAATTTTAAGCATTGACGAGATGAAAAAGAAGTGTGACATCATCTTTTTGGCTGTGCCAGTTGAAGCTATCGTATCAATAGTGCAAAATTTAACCGATATTAGCGAAGATACAACTATCATTGATTTTGGCTCAACCAAACAAAAGATAATAGAAGCTGTGTCAGAAAAAATTCGTAAAAATTTCATCCCAGCTCACCCGATGGCAGGTACTGAGTATTCTGGTCCAGAGGCTGCTTTTAAATCACTTTACACAGGAGCAACTGTTATCGTTTGTGACTTTGCTGAGAGCGCAGAAAAACATGTAAAAAGAAGCGTGGAGTTATTTTCTTGCCTTGGCATGAAGATTATTTTTATGAGTGCAAAAGAACATGATCATCACGTGGGTCTTATTTCGCATTTGCCTCATGCGATTGCATTTTCTCTTGCGAGTGGGATTTTAAAAGAAGAGGATAAAAGGCATATCGTAGCGCTTGGCGGACCTACATTTAAGGGCATGATACGTGTCGCAAAGAGTTCGCCTTTTATGTGGAGCGATATTTTTAAGCAAAATAAAAATAATGTTGTTGAAGCTATAAATATGTTTGAAAAAGAGCTAAATTTGTGCAAAGATCTCATCAAAGATGAACGCTGGGACGAACTTTTTGCCTGGATGAGCGACGCTAGGGCTGTAAGAGAAATTTTGTAATTAACTAAAAATTTATTGATTTATATGTAGAATTTCGTAAATAAAACTTTAAGGTAATAATGTATGAATAGACGTGGAGTTGGCGGATTTGGTATTGTTGTGCTTTTACTAATTTTAATTTTAGCCGGTGGTTTTGGCTATGCTTTGATGTCAAAAGATTTTGAGCGAAATGAGCCGATAATTGGTGTTGCTGATAAGGTTTATTGGAATCTTAGAACCCCAATGAATATCAAATTTAAAGACGATAGTGGCATAAAATTTGTACGAATTAGTATGAATGATGGGAAAAATGATCTAAATTTATTAAATCAAATCATACAAAATCCAAGTACCGAGCTTGATGTAAATTTAACCTTTCCAAAGACTGGCTTTTTTGCTCAAAAAGATACTTATGAGATGAATATTGAGGCTGTGGATACCAGTAAATGGAGCTTTTTTACTGGCAACAAAGCTAGCAAAAAGGTTGAAGTGGTGCTTGATACTTCAAAGCCTGATCTTTACGTGCTTTCGCAATCTTATTCTATCTCAAAAGGTGGTAGTGCGGTTGTGGTCTTTAGAGCGACTGATAATCAGCTAAAAGAGGTTTATGTGCAGACAAATTTTGGTAAGAAATTTAAAGCTGTCCCATTTTATAAAGAGGGCTTTTATGCAGCACTCGTTGCTTGGCCAGTTCAGGTTGAAAATTTTAGTGCTGAGGTCATTGCAAGAGACTTTGCAGGCAATGAAAGCAAGTCACATGTCAGATATTTTTACGAAAATGTAAAGTATAAAACTTCAACTATTGCATTAAACGATAGATTTTTAGATGGCAAAATAGTCGATCTAACTGATCAATATGCAAAAGATCCAAGCGCGCTTTCAAGGCTTGAGAAAATGAGATTTGTCAATGAAACGCTTAGAAATTCAAACGAAGAAAAAATAACAGCACTTACTACAAATTCTGGTGATGAGATGTTAACTGGCTTTAGTGTGACACCATTTTATCCACTAAGAAATGGTAAAAAAGTGGCTGACTTCGCCGATCACCGATACTATACATATAATAACGAGCAAGTAAGCGAATCATGGCATATGGGAATAGACTTTGCAAGTGTGGCCGCAGCTCCTATAATAGCTAGCAATGCTGGTCGTGTTGTGCTAGCATCTGAAAATGGAATTTATGGATTAAATATTGTGATCGATCATGGATTTGGGCTTTATTCGCTTTATGGACACTGCTCAAGTTCTAGGGTAAAAGAGGGCGATATGGTGGTGGCTGGTGATCAAATAGGCACTACTGGAACTAGTGGTCTTGCACTTGGCGATCACCTTCACTTTGGAATTTTAGTCCAAGGTGAAGAGGTGAGACCACAACAATGGATGGACAAAAAGTGGATAAAAGACAATATCACAAGTGTTTTAGATGCTGCAAAAGCGATGATAGATAAGAACTAAAAAATTTGCAAAATTGATTTTTTAGTGCTATCATAAGCGCATTAAAAATATAAGGAAAATTCTTGAAACAAACTACTATCGCAAGACGCGTTGAGACCGTTGGTATAGGGCTTCATAAAGGTGAGCCGATAAGACTTATGCTAGAACCTCTTGATGCAAATTCTGGCATTATTTTGCACCGCGAAGATCTTGGTATTAGTTTTAAAGCCGAACCTAAAAATGTGATAAATACACAGATGGCAACTGTTGTTGGCAACGAAAAGGGCTTTATTAGTACGATCGAACACCTGATGTCAGCCATAAATGGTTATGGTATTGATAATATTAGAATTTCTGTTGATGCAAATGAAATTCCAGTCATGGATGGCAGTGCGATAAGCTTTTGTATGCTACTTGATGAGGCTGGCATAAGATATCTTGATGCCGGTAAAAAAGTAATTCTTGTTAGACGTGAAGTTGAAGTCGTTGAGGGTTCTAAATTTGTACGAACTTCACCTTCAAGAAGTCCAAAATTTGACTATACGATAAAATTTGATCATCCAGTTATTGGTGAACAGAGATATGTTTTTGATTTTAGTAAAAGCTCGTTTATAAAAAATATAGCTCGTGCTAGAACTTTTGGGTTTTTGAAAGATTTACAGCGTTTGCAAGCTCAAAATTTAGCCCTTGGTGCATCACTTGATAATGCCGTGGCAATCGATGATACGCATATCCTAAATCCAGAAGGTTTGAGATTTGAAAATGAGTTTGTAAGGCACAAAATTTTAGATGCGATTGGTGATTTGAGCTTGCTTGGAGCGCCTTTGTTGGGCGATTATACAGCATTTGCTGGAAGTCACGATCTAAATCACAAATTAACTCTTGCTTTGATGTCCGATGAGAAAAACTACGAGATCGCAACTCTAAATGGCGAACTTCTAAAAGAGTATCAAAAGGTATTTGCATAGAAAATATTGAAATTTTAGTTGTCTCTTTATCGACTCCGCTCTTGGTTGGGGTTTATAAAGACGGCGTAAAATTTGATGAAATTACTACTGATGAACATGTCAGTGAAGCTTTGATAAAAATCTTAGAAAATTTATCATCTAAATTTAATATCACAAAAATTATCTATGCAAATACGCCAGGAAGCTTTATGGGGTTAAAGGCGGCCTATGTTATCTTAAAGACTTTCTCTTTAGCAAAGGGTTGCGAATTTTATGCGGTTAGCGGCTTTAGCTTAAATGGAGGCCAAGCGATCAGAGCAAATAAAAATTTAAGCTTCATTTTAAAAGATGGCAAAATTTCACTTGAAAAAGTAGAGCCAGTAGGATTTAGGTTGCCTTTAAATTTAGATGAATTAAAACTAAATTCAGATACACTTCCAGATTATATCATCCAAGCAGTTTAGGAGAAATTTTGAATATCTTAGTGCCTGCAACAAGTGCAAATTTGGGTCCTGGTTTTGATGCTTTGGGGCTTAGTTTGAGGCTTTTTAATAGCGTGAAAATCGAGCCAGCAAAATTTAGCTCAGTGTCGATAAACGGCGAAGGCAGTGGAAGTGTAAATTTAAAGAGAAATAATATATTCTTAAGTATTTTTAATGAAATTTTTTTTGAGCTAACTGGAAAAAATGGAAATTTTAGAGTCGTTTTTGAAAATAATATCCCATTTTCAAGGGGGCTTGGCAGTAGCTCCGCTGTTATCGTTGGAGCCATTGCTTCAGCATACGAAATGGCTGGCTTTAAGGCAAGTAAAGATACAGTTTTAAATAAAGCTATCATCTACGAAACCCATCCTGATAATATCTCGCCAGCAGTTCACGGTGGATTTATCAGCGCGATCGTAAAAAATGGCAATGTTTACGCAAATAAAATAAATTTAAGTGACGAGATAAAAGCAGTAGTTGTTATCCCAAATAAACCAATGAGTACTTCCTCGTCAAGGCAAATTTTACCAAAGAACTATACGATGAAAGAGTGTGTAAATAACTTATCTCATGCTGCTTTTTTAACGTCTTGTTTTTATGAAAAAAAGTATGATCTCTTAAAAATAGCAAGCAAAGATTTGATGCATGAAGAGCGTAGAATGCACGCTTTAGAAGAACTTTTTGAAGTTAGAAAAGTAGCTTATGAAAATGGTGCTTTAATGAGCACGCTTTCAGGCTCAGGTTCAAGCTTTTTAAACATCGCTTACAAAGATGATGCTAAAAATTTACAAGATATTTTAAAGAGTAAATTTAGTGATTTTAGGGTTGAGGTTTTTTCATTTGATAACGATGGATACGAAATTACGCAAAGCTAAAAACAAGTTTAAAAAGATATAATGAACAAAAATAATCCCGTAAGGACATGTGTCGCTTGTAAAGTTAAAATTTCTCAGAGCTTGCTAAAAAGATACCGCTTGGTAGGTAAGAATTTAGAGCATGGCAAAGGAAATGGTCGTAGCTTTTATCTGTGCGACAAATGTATGCAAAAAGATATAAAAATTTTAAAAAAAATAATTGATAAACAAACTAAAGGTGCTTTTATTTGTGATGCACCGAAGTTAAAGGAGATACTCTTAAATGAGCAATGTTAGGATTTCAGAGATCGCAAACGAGCTTGGCTACCCAAGTAAAGAGATAGTAGAAAAAGCTCAAGAGTTAGGATTAAAAGTCAAAACTCACTCAAATGCAGTTAGCCTTGAAGAGGCCGAAGCTATATATGAATATGTTCAAACTGGCGTGATACCAGATAAATTTAAAAAGAAAAAGAGTGAACCTAAACCAAAAAAAGAGCCTAAAAAAGAAGTAGAAAAAGAGTCAGTAAAAAAAGAAGAAAAACAAAAAAGTGAACCTAAAAAAGCTACTACTAAAACTGAGTCAAAGTCAGTAAAAGCTGAGCCTAAGAAAGAGGCACAAATTTTAGAAGAAAAACAAAAAATTGAACCTAAAAAAGAAGAAATAAAAATAGAGCAAAAACAAGTCGAAGCTCCAAGACCAAAAGAGAGCTTGGCTGATGTGACTCAAAAAAGACGTGGCCTTGTGATAGTAAAAAAGAAAAAAGACTATGAAGCGCCAATTGCTACAAAAGAAGAGAAAAAGCCTGAACCAAGCATAGCTAATATAAGCGATTTTAAAAGTATGTTTTCAGCAAATGATGAAAATTTAGCTAAGAAAAAGAAAAAAGATAAAAAAGTAGTTGTTGCAAGTAAAAAGGATAGCGCCCAGAAGATGGATCTGCTTGGTGGAAGTGATTTTGGTGACATTGTGCTAGAAGATGAAGATGTAGTTGTTCTTCCTGATTTTAGTTTTAAAACTCCGGTACCAGCACCTGCTCAAAAGACAAAACAGCCAAATGTTATGAGAACTACAGTCAACAATACGATAAATTCTTTTGGCGAAGGTGGCATTCAAAGAAGAGCTAGAAAAAAACACAAAAAGCCTGAAAATAAACAAAACAATGAAGCTGTGACGTCTATAAATATTCCAAAAGAAATTCGTGTTTATGAATTTGCTGAAAAGCTAAACAAACAGCCAAGCGAGATCATTGGTAAGCTTTTTATGCTTGGTATGATGACAACAAAAAATGACTTTTTGGATGAAGATGCGATAGAAATTTTAGCCGATGAGTTTAATGTAGAGGTTAATATCATTGACGATCAAAAAGAATTTGACTACGTAGCAGCCTATGAAGAAGAGATAAAAGACGATGAAAATCTCCAGCCAAGAGCACCAGTCATAACCATCATGGGTCACGTTGATCATGGTAAAACTTCATTGCTTGATTACATAAGAAAATCACGTGTAGCAGCAGGAGAGGCTGGTGGTATCACTCAGCACGTGGGTGCTTATATGGTAAATAAAAACGGCAAAAATATCACATTTATCGACACTCCAGGTCACGAAGCGTTTACTGCTATGCGTGCAAGGGGAGCTGGTGTAACTGATATAGTTATCATTGTTGTTGCAGCAGATGATGGCGTAAAACCACAAACAAAAGAGGCGGTTAGCCACGCAAAAGCCGCTGGTGTACCAATAATCATCGCGATAAACAAAATGGATAAAGAGTCAGCAAATCCTGATCTAGTAAAGACTGGTCTTGCTGAGCTTGATATCATGCCAACAGAGTGGGGCGGAAAATATGAATTTGTGCCAATCTCTGCAAAAACAGGCATGGGTATAGATGATCTACTTGAGATCGTACTTTTACAAGCTGACCTTTTAGAACTAAAAGCAAATCCAAAGGCAAATGCAAAAGCAACTGTTATCGAGAGCTCACTTCAAAAAGGCCGTGGCCCAGTAGCTACTATTATCGTTGAAAATGGCACGCTTCATGTTGGAGATACTGTCGTTGCTGGTGTCGCATATGGAAAGATAAGAAGCTTGCTTGATGACCAAGGTAAGCCTTTGCAAGATATAAAACCAGGCGAATGTGGTGTGATAGTAGGTCTTAGCGAAATAGCAGAGGCTGGCGAGACGCTAATAGGTGTAAAAACAGATAAAGAGGCTCGTGAATACGCGCAGAAAAAGGCTGAATATATCCGCCAAAAAGAGCTTAGTAAGAGTACAAAAGTTAGTATTGATGAGCTTAGCGCTAAGATTGCTGAGGGTGAGTTAAAGACGCTTCCAGTTATTATTAAAGCTGACGTTGGTGGCTCACTTGAGGCGCTAAAAGCAAGCCTAGAAAAACTAGCAAATGATGAGATCAGGGTAAATGTCATCCACTCTGGTGTTGGCGGCATCACGCAAAGCGACGTAGCACTTGCTAGTGCGAGCGAAGACTGCATAATCCTTGGCTTTAACATAAGACCAACTGGCGAGATAAAAGAAAAGGCAAAAGAGAGTGGCGTTGAAATTAAAACTTACAATGTTATTTATAATCTAATCGACGACGTGAAGGCGATTTTAGGCGGACTAATGTCACCGATCATTAGAGAAGAGCAGCTTGGTCAAGCTCAGGTTCGCCAAGTGATCCATGTGCCAAAAGTCGGTACTATTGCTGGATGTATCGTCACTGAAGGCACGATAAACAGAGGTGCAAAAATTCGTCTTATTAGAGAAGGCGTGGTCGTTTATGAGGGCTTAGTAAGCTCACTAAAACGCTTCAAAGATGACGTCAAAGAGGTTGCTAAAGGTTATGAATGTGGCGTTGGTATCGAAAATTTCAACGACATCAGAGAAAATGATTACATCGAAAGCTTCAAAGAAGTCAAGGAGAAAGCTACTCTATGAACGCTAACGAAATAAAGCGTATGAGAACAGAGAGTGTGCTAAAAGAGCTCATACCAGAGGCTCTAGCCACTCTTGAAGATAGCATTTTAAAGGGGCTTTGTGTCACTGATGTCGAGTGTAAAAAGGGCAGATACGACGCCTTTGTTTATCTTGATAAGATGGCTTTTGATGAGCGTGAACAAGAGTATATTTTGGGACATTTAAAGCGAGTTTGCAGGCATTTGCAAAACCACTGTATGGCAGCCGAGGGCTGGTATAGATGCCCAAATTTTCACTTTAAATTTGACGATAGATTAGAGTATCAAAACCATATGGATAAGTTGTTTGATAAAATTTCGAAGGATTTAAACAAAAATGGATAATTTAGACAAACTAGTGCGTGAATGCGGCGTTGAGCTTTATGACAGCGAGATTGCAAATGAAAATGGCAGGGCTATTTTTAGAGTTTATATCACAAAAAATGGCGGAGTGAGCCTTGATGACTGTGAAAAAGTGAGCCGATTGCTCTCGCCTATCTTTGACGTGACACCGCCAGTTAGCGGGGATTATAACCTCGAAGTTAGCTCGCCTGGTCTTGAAAGAAAGCTTAGTAAGCCTTCACACTTTAAAGCGAGTGTTGGCGAGCTTGTAAAAGTTCAAACCGAGGCTGAGAAATTTGTAGGAAGGCTCGTAAAAGCGGATGATGAGAGCATTGCAATAGAAAATGAAGATGGAATCTTTGAGATCAACATCAGTGAGATAAAAAAAGCAAAAACATATTTGGAGTGGTAAATGCTAAGCGACATCGAGATAACTCATCAAACAAAACTAGAACACATCAGTAAAGTTGCTGCAAGACTAGGTTTAAGCGAAGACGAGCTTGAACTTTACGGCAAATTTAAGGCAAAAATTTCTCCAAGGCTTGAGCCCTCAAGCTCAAAGCTCATCTTAGTCACCGCGACCAATCCAACCCCATACGGCGAGGGTAAAACGACTATGTCGATCGGCCTAGCTGATGCGCTAAATTCGCTTAATAAAAAGGTTTGCTTAGCGCTTCGTGAGCCATCTCTTGGACCAGTTTTTGGCATAAAAGGTGGAGCAGCAGGTGGTGGCTACTCACAGCTTGCGCCGATGGAGGATCTAAATTTACACTTCACTGGCGATTTTCATGCGATAACATCGGCAAATAACCTGATTTCAGCGATGATAGATAATAGCCTCTATCAAGAAAACCCACTAAAAATCGAGAAAATTTTATGGAAGCGCTGTATGGATATGAACGACCGCGCGCTAAGATTTGTCACTGTGGGCCAGGGCGGCAGAACAGACGGCGTGCCAAGAGAAGATGGCTTTAACATCACCGCCGCAAGCGAGATCATGGCTGTACTTTGTCTGGCTACGAGCCTCTCTGATCTAAAAGAGCGCGTGGCAAATATCATGGTCGCCTATGATAGCGACAAAAAGCCTATCTACGTGCGTGATCTGGGCTGCGAAGACGCTGTTTGTATACTTTTAAAAGATGCGATCAAGCCAAATTTATTTCAAACGCTTGAACATACACCTACGCTCGTGCATGGCGGTCCATTTGCAAACATCGCACACGGCTGCAATTCGGTCATCGCGACAAAAACAGCTCTAAATTTAGCCGACTATGTCATCACTGAGGCCGGCTTTGGTTCAGAGCTTGGTGCGGAGAAATTTTTAGATATAAAATGCAGGATTGCGGACATTAAGCCAAGTGCTGTGGTACTTGTAAGTACGATCAGATCGCTAAAATATAATGGCGAAGCAAATAAAGACGAGATCACAAAACCTGATATGAACGCCCTTAAAAAAGGTATCGAAAATCTTGGCGGACACATCGAAAATTTAAAAGTCAAATTTGGTCAAAACGTAGTTGTGGCGCTTAATAAATTTGGCTTTGACACTGATAAAGAGATAAATTTTGTAAAAGAGTACTGCCAAAAGCTTGGTGTAGAAGTGGCAGTTTGCGAGAATTTCTTAAAAGGTGGCAAGGGTGCACTTGAGCTTGCTGAGTTAGTTTTAAAGGCGTGCGATAAGCCAAGTAAGATAAATTTCACATACGAGATGAGCGACGATACGAAAACTAAAATCGAAAAGGTCGCTAAGGAAATTTATGGAGCTGGCGAGGTGGTCTTTGAAGAGGCTGCTCTTAAAAAGCTTGAGATGATAAAAGAGCTAAATTTAAGCCATTTGCCAGTTTGTATTGCAAAAACTCAGTACTCATTTAGCGACGATGCGAAACTTTTGGGCAGAGCAAAGGGCTTTACATTTAGCGTAAAAGACCTTGACATTAGAACTGGAGCTGGCTTTATTGTCGCGGTTTGCGGTAAGATCATGCTAATGCCTGGTCTTCCAAAGGTACCAGCTGCGGTCAATATGAAGATAGATGCAGAGGGCAAGATCGACGGCTTGTCGTAAATTTATAGAGATATGAAATTTGTAAAAATACTTTTTTTAATAGTTTTATGTGCTTTTTTAGTTGGATGCGCGGGAAGATATAAATATAATGTTGAGCCAACGCCGATACAAAAAGGCGTGGCTAAATACATTGTTAGTGATTTTAACCTAACATTGACAAATCAACCAACTAGATACGAGCACAACACTAACTATAAAAATGAAAGCGAACTTCGTGATGAGTTTGTGGAATTTATAAACAAACATCTAAAAGAGCAGGGTATTTTGGGGGACGAAAATAGCTTCAAGATAAAAATACAAATGGACTATGAAAGATGGTTTAACTGGGGTGGCAAGGCGTTAAACAAGCCGCACTTTCGCTATAGCGTGAAAATTTATGATAACGCTGATAGGCTTTTGGTCTCTTACGCTATACCACTCTCTACAACGAAATATAGCTATTTTAAAGAGATCGCTGTTTTGGCGGAGATTGCTGCATTTAGGTGGGACGCGGAGGATGAGCCGACAGATATCGACTTGATCTCAAAAACTCTTGTTGATGAGATAAAAGATATAGGAAAATAAAAATAGTCTGCTAAGATGAACGACGAATTTTACATGGATCTTGCTTTAAGCGAGGCTTGGAAATTTCAAATATTAACCTATCCAAATCCAGCCGTTGGATGCCTTATCCTTGATGAAAATGGGCAAATTCTGTCTTGTAAGGCTCATGAAAAGGCTGGATATTTGCACGCTGAACCGACAGCGATACTCTTTGCGCTTTGCAAAAAAAGTGAAAAATTTAAAGATGATTTTATAAAAGCGTATAACGATAAATTTAGCTCTAATATAAAAAAGGGCAAATTTGGCCTTTTAGAGCCAAAATTTACCTACGAATTTCTACTAAATAACCACTCAAATTTACTAAAAAATGCAAAAGCTTACGTTACGCTAGAGCCTTGCTCGCATCATGGCAAAACGCCACCTTGTGCAAATTTGCTAAAAGAGCTTGGTTTTAGTGAGGTGATAATAGGTAGTCATGATGAAAATAAGGTAGCAAGTGGCGGCGCTAGTTTACTTAAAAGCGCTGGTATAAAAGTTAAATTTGGCGTTTTAAAAGAGCGTTGTGATAAGCTACTTGAGCCATTTTTAGCCTATCAAAATGGTGGATTTAGCTTTTTAAAAATCGCCCTTAGTAAAAATGGTGTGGCAAGCGGTGGCATCATCACAAATGAGCTTAGCCGCAAGCACGTCCATAAACTAAGATGCATCATAGATACGCTAATAATCGGTGGCAATACTGTGCGAGTTGATCGCCCAAAGCTTGATAGTAGGCTAGTAAGTGGCGGCAAAAATCCAGATGTCATAATCTACTCAAGAAGTGATAAATTTGATAAAACTATACCGCTTTTTAGCGTGCTAGGTCGCAAAGTTAGCATTCAAAAAGAGCTTTGCTTAACAGGACTTAGCATGTTTGAAGGCGCTGGTGAGTTTTTAAAACTTGCAAAAGATGGCAAGCTAGCAAACGTGAAATGGCTGCTTATCTATCAAGGCTCAAATTTTAAGGATGGTAAAAACTTGAGCCTTGATCTAAATTTAAAACCACTATTTAGTGGGAATTTTGGAGACGACAGCTACACTTGGTATGAAATTTTGGATTAAATATCTAGGCCAAAATAGTGCTTAACTAAAAAGCCAATGCCAAATGAAATGATCGCAACACCAAAAGTTATTACACACATCTCAACCACTCTTAGTAAAAATTTAAGCTCTTTTGCCACGCTTATGTAAAAGTTGTAAGTGATTATGGCAACTAGCGCAAAGAAAAACATCGACAAAACAGCGTAAAGACTGCTTGAAAAAATAAAAAATGGAAGTATCAAAAACGCCGTTGTTACGATGTAAGAACCACCTGTGTAGAGCGAATAGGTAAGCGGTTTGATCTCGTCACTTGGATTTTCTTTTGACTCAAGATATGCTGATCCTGCCATGGAAAGTGCAGCTGCAATGCCCATGATAAGGCCTGTCGCACCAACTGATTTTGTATTTGAAAAAGCTAGAGCGATGCCACTTAGCGTGCCAGTTAGCTCAACTAATGCGTCATTCATACCAAGAACGATACCACCGGCATTGACTAGTTTTGTATCTTTTAGCATAGAGATTAAATTATTTTCATGATTTACTTCTTCTTCATAAATATCTTTAGCTTCAGGATACTCATCAACGATACCAAGATAAAATTGCTCTGCGTCTTCTTCACGTGACTCCATAAATTTTAAAGTAAAAGATGTACCAAAAATTTTAACAAGTATCGTATAGAAGATAACTTTGAATAAATTTGCAGTTCTACTCTCACCTGTTATCTTTTGGCAAAAAGCATAGTGTCGTTTTTCTTCAGTGATTAATTTACGAAGTATTTTTTTATTTTCTTCGTTTTTTTCACTAGCTTCAAGTAGTGTATAAATAGCTGTATCATCTGCTTCGTTTTGTAGCTGTTTTAAAGCACGCTTTTTATCTAGCATAAATTCCCCTTTTTTAAATTTTGTAAGATTTTGGATTTTGAAGTGTAAGATTAGATGGTGCGATCAGCGAGACTCGAACTCGCACACCTAGCGGCACTACCCCCTCAAGATAGCGTGTCTACCAATTCCACCATGATCGCAAAAAGAATAAAAGCCCCAAAGGGGCTAAATTTAAGCTTTACGCTTAGCCAAGCATTGGGTTTGCGTAAAGAACGATAAGTGTAATAACTAGTGCGTAGATAACTTGTGCTTCGATCATCGCAAGAGCGATAAACATTGTAGTCATAAGTTTGCTACCAACACCTGGGTTTCTAGCTGTTCCACTAATTGTTGCAGCAGCTGTATTACCCATACCAATAGCACCACCAAGAGCTGCAAGGCCAAGGCCAATACCACCAGCGATAACTGAATATGATCTAATCATCTCGCCGTCAGCGCCAAATGCGAATGCAGCAAGACCAAGAATTAAAAACACGATCTTTTTCATCGTTGCTCCTTTAAATTTTAAAGCTCTTTCGGATCTGTCCCCTACTTAAACTTTATGAGCCGTAATATTACAAAAACAAAACTTTGTTTCAAATAAAAACACTAAAAATTTAAATTGCCCATAAAAAATTCTTGGCTTAGAAAAATAAAAGTTTTTTTATGTTATCTTTGAAAAAATTAATTTATTCTTAATCTCAGGTAATCAATGATAAATGAAAAATTTTCAAAAATAGGCTTTGTTCTTGCTATGGCAGGATCAGCTGTTGGACTTGGTAATGCATGGAAATTTCCAACAATGGTAGGAAACAATGGCGGTTCAGCGTTTATAGTTTTATATTTGCTTCTCACGTTTGCTATTGCTTTTGTAGCGTTTTTAGCAGAGCTTAGCATTGGTAAGCTTGGCGAGAGTGATGTTGTAAGCTCCATTTATAAACTTGCTCCAAAACATAAAAAAATATGGTCTTTCTCAGGCTTTTTTATGATAGGAGCGATACTTATTGCTTCATTTTATATGGTTGTAATTGGCTGGATATTAAAGTATATTTATCTTGGCTTTTCGCCACTTTTGAGCAATCAAGAAGAGGCAGTCCAACAGTTTAATACGCTTTTATCGAATGATCTAAGTAGCGCTATTGTTTGCTTTAGTCTAGTCTTTCTAATGGTATTTTTTGCTGTTTCAAAAGGTGTGAAAAGTGGCATTGAGAAGCTAAATATTTGGATGATGCCGGGTCTTTTTATACTGCTTATTTGTATACTTTTTTATGCAATTAGCATGGGTGATGGCTTTGTTAAGGCGGCTAAATTTTTATTTGTACCAAATTTTAGCGCAATCACGCCAGATGTTATTTTACAAGCTCTTGGACTCGCGTTCTTCTCGCTATCTATGGGCGTTGGTGTAATACCGACATACGCTGCAAATTTACCAGAGCAGACAAATCTTATAAAATCAACGCTTTCTATCATCTTTATAAACATATTAATAGGCATTATGATGGGACTTGTGGTCTTTACGTTTATATTTGCTTATGGAGCTGATAGCACGGCAAGTGGCCCGGGGCTTATTTTTATCTCACTTGTTACACTTTTTGCAAAGCTTGGGATAGTTGGCAATGTCATGGCCATCGCATTTTTTGTTTCACTTTTATTTGCTGGTGTTACAAGTGCTGTTTCGATGATAGAACCATTTGCTTATTATTTGGTTAGAAAATTTGAAATTTCACGCAAAATGGCTCTTGTTTATATTGGAATTTTTGTCTATATTTTAGGTCTTTTTTGTATTTTTTCATATTATGCGCAGACGGCTAATATCTTTAGTATTTTTGGTAAGCCAGTCTTTGATGCGCTTGATTTTCTTACTTCAAATATAATGATGCCAATAGGTGCCATAATTTTTAGTTTTTTTGTTGGCTATAAACTTAAAAAAGAGAGCCTATATCTACTCTTTGGCGAATTTATGGGAAAAGTATTTTTTGAAATTTGGTATTTTGCTTTAAGATACATCGTACCAATCGCAATTTGCGCCATCATGATCTATCAAATAGCAGGTAAATGATGGATAGATTTAGTAAAGTTGGCTTTGTTCTTTCTATCATTGGAGCGGCTATTGGCCTTGGTAATGCATGGAAATTTCCATATATGGTCGGTAGTAATGGTGGTTCAGCGTTTATACTTATATATCTATTTTTTGCTTTTGTCGTTGGGCTTAGCATATTTTTTGCCGAGATGGCGATGGGCAAAATTTCTCGTCTTGATACGGTTGGGGCATTTAAAAGTCTAGCTACAAAGGGGGCAAATTCTTGGAAATTTGCTGGTGTTGTGATGGTGACAGGGTTATTCATCGCATCTTTTTATACACTCATTATCGGCTGGGTTTTAAAATACGTTATCTTAAGTCTCGGTGAGCTTCCAAAAGATATGGCAAACTCAGAAGCGCTTTTTGTAAATTTTACTTCAAAGGGCATAGAGGAGCAAATTTTATATTTTAGCATCGCTTTTTTTGCCTACTTTTTTATACTTACAAAAGGTATAAAAAGTGGAATAGAGCGTATAAATGTATATCTTATTCCAGCACTTTTTATTTTGCTTTTGCTTATGCTTGGCTACTCTTTTGGCATGAATGGATTTGATGAGGCGGCTAAATTTTTACTTGTGCCTGATTTTTCAAAGATAGATCAAGGCGCTATCTTAAATGCTCTTGGGTTAGCTTTTTTTACGATGTGTATTGGCATTGGCTGCATTTTAACTTACTCATCAAGCCTAGGCAATGATACAAATTTATTTACTTCATCACTTTATGTAGTCTTTGCAAATATAATTATTAGCGTAATTATAGGACTTATAGTTTTTACATTCACCTATGAATTTGGTTCAGAGCCATCAAAGGGTGCAGGGTTAGCATTTATCTCGCTTCCAACGCTTTTTGCAAAGCTTGGCCTGCTTGGAAATTTCTTGGCTTTTGCATTTTTTACATCTTTATTTTTTGCTGGTATAACATCGGTCATTTCGCTAGTTGAGCCATTTATATTTTTCTTAAATAAAAGTTTGGGATTTAGTAGAAATAGATCAATTATTATTGTCGGTGCCGTAGTTTATGTTTTAGGGATTTTATGTGCATTAAGCGGCATTGGCGATTTTAAAGAAGCACTTACATTTTTTGGCAAGAGCTTTTTTGATTTGCTTGATTATCTTAGCTCAAACATTATGCTCCCACTTGGTGGCATTATATTTGCCATTTTTGTTGGGTACTTTATGAAATTTGAGCTTTTAAAAGAGCTATTTTTGCCTTATATGGGTGAGATTGTCTTTAAAATTTGGTATTTTTTAATAAGGTTTGTAGCGCCAGTTCTAGTTTTTGTGGTGCTAGTAAGGGAGATTGCATAATGGCAAAAGAACAGTTTTCTAAAATAGGTTATGTTTTAGCAGTTGCAGGGTCAGCTGTTGGACTTGGCAATGCATGGAAATTTCCATATATGGTCGGTGAAAATGGTGGATCAGCATTTGTTATTTTATATCTTTTGATAACGTTTTTAGTTGGCATACCTATCTTTATGGCAGAGCTAAGTATTGGCAAACTTAGTGAGAGCGATAGTGTAAATGCCTTTAGAAAGTTAGCGAATAAAAATAAAAATTTATGGCAACTGGTTGGAATTTTAGCTATGGTAACCGCAGCTATAATATCATCTTACTACATTGTGATCATCGGCTGGGTCTTTAAGTATTTCACGCTATCTTTTACCGGTCTTCCAAACGATATAGAAAGTTCAAAAGTAATATTTAACGAGCTTCTTACGCATGGTCTTGGCGATCAGACGCTTTATTTTGTTATTGCATTTGTAGCTTGCTTTTTTATCCTTTCAAAAGGAGTGAAAAGTGGCATTGAAAAGCTAAATGTTTGGATGATGCCAAGCCTATTTATCATGGTTCTAATCATGCTTATCTTTTCTATGACAATGAATGGCTTTACAAAGTCTGCTGAGTTTTTACTTGTTCCTGATTTTAGTAAAATTTCATTTAATTCGCTTTTGCTTGCCCTTGGACTTGCTTTTTGGACACTATCTCTTGGTATGGCAGCAATCATTACGTATTCAGCCAGCCTAAGCGATGATACAAATTTAGCTACTTCTACGCTAAGTATCGTTTTTATAAACATCGTCCTAGCCATTATGATGGGTCTTGTTATCTTTACATTTATATTTGAATTTGGCGCAGAGCCGTCTCAAGGACCAGGACTTGTCTTTATCTCGCTTCCAACGCTCTTTGCTAAGCTTGGCGTGATAGGTCAAATTTTAGCTGTGGCATTTTTTGCTGCACTTATCTTTGCTGGCATTACTTCAGCCATCTCTATCGTAGAGCCGTTTGTATTTTTCTTGATCAGAGAGTATGGCATTAGCAGGATAAAAGCTCTTAGCATAGTTGGAGCCGGTGTTTTTGTATTAGGATTTTTATGTCTTTTATCAAATATAGAAAATGTTGGCGACAAATTTATGCTCTTTGGCAAAAATTTCTTTGATTTTCTTGACTTTACCGCTTCAAATGTTCTACTTCCAATTAGTGGTATAGGTGGTGCGATATTTGTTGGATATTTTATGAAAAGAGAGGCACTTTATGTGCTATTTAGTCCATATATGAGCGACTTTGTATTTAGTGCATGGTATTTTTTATTAAGATATGTGGCGCCAGTTTGCGTATTTATCATCATGATAAATAAATTGTTTTTTTAAGGGTTGTTTATGCAAAAAGTTGAGAAATTTTTTGATAAGGTCGGCGATATAGTCGGCTATATTTGCATGTTTGTTATGGCTTTGATGATAATAGATGTTTTTTTTAACGTTGTGGCAAGATATTTTTTCTCTTATGGAAATGTCGCATTTCAGGAGCTTGAGTGGCATTTTTTTGCTGTGATATTTTTGCTTGGCATGAGCTATGCATTAAAAGAAGATGCGCACGTTAGAGTTGATATATTTTATGCTAAATTTTCACCAAAAAATAAAGCTCTTGTAAATATGATAGGAACTGTTATTTTTGTAATCCCATTTGCACTTTTGGTTTCAAATTTATCATTTGAATTTGTGAGTGATGCTTATACTTCAGCTGAAGCTAGTGCAGATCCAGGTGGTCTTACTCACAGATGGATCATAAAAGCACTTATTCCTTTTTCTTTTTATCTACTTGTATTTTTTGCGATTGGCTTTTTTATAAGAAATTTTAATCTTTACAAAAAAGCTAAAAAGGGGGAATAATGGCTGGCTTGATAATGTTTATAGCTGCACTTTTGATGCTAGGCATTGGCTTTCCGGTAGCCTTTACCTTTGGTGCGGTTTCTATGATATTTGGCATGATTGGTAGTATTGTTGAGAGTATTGGAGACGGAGATGGGCTACTTGGAAGCATCGAAGTTTTTAAAGATATGTTTAATTTCATGCCTTATAGAATTTTCTCTATCATGGAGAGTAGAATTTTTATAGCAGTTCCACTTTTTGTCTTTATGGGCGTTGTGCTCCAAAAGTCAAAACTAGCTGAGAGGCTACTTGAGAGCATGGGTATGCTTTTTGGAGAAATTCGCGGAGGTATTGCTATTAGCACTATCTTGGTTGGAGCACTTCTTGCAGCTTCAACCGGTGTTGTTGGTGCAAGTGTCGTTGCAATGGGCGTTATAAGCTTGCCTGTCATGCTAAAGTATAAATACGACCAAGCGCTAGGTTGTGGCACTATATGTGCCGCTGGTACGCTTGGACAGATCATTCCACCTTCTATCGTACTGATTATCTTGGGTGATATATTTTCAGTACCAGTTGGTGAGCTTTTTCATCAAGCCATCATCCCAGGATTCACGCTAGTAGCAGTTTATATCATTTATATTTTGATTGTTGCTTATTTGAAACCAGATACAGCACCGGTAGTAAAAGATGAGAGCGGTGTTAGTAAATTTAAGCAGATTATGAGAGCACTAATCGCTATCTTTCCGCCGCTTTTACTTGTTATTTGCGTGTTGGGTTCTATATTTGCAGGTATCGCTACACCAACTGAAAGTTCAGCTTTTGGCTGCATTGGAGCCATTATTTTAGCTATTTTTTATAGGACATTTTCATTTTCTATGATAAAAGAGGCATTGGCAGAGAGTGTAAAAACTACAGCACTTGTCTTTGCTATACTTGTTGGCGCGACAGCCTTTTCTATGGTGTTTAGTTATACTGGTGGCGATGAGATTGTTGAAAAATTTATGACAAATTTGCCAGGTGAGAAGTGGGGCTTTATCATTTTTAGTATGGTTGTTATCTTTGTGCTTGGCTTTTTTATCGACTTTGTTGAAATTTCATATATCGTGCTTCCTATCTTGGTACCAATAGCTGCAAAGCTTGGTATAAATCCAATTTATCTAGCAATCTTAGTTGCAATGAATTTGCAAACTTCATTCCTAACGCCGCCATTTGGTTTTAGTTTATTTTTTCTAAGGTCAGTCGCACCAGCTGAGATAAAAACGACTGCTATTTATAAAGGCGTTGTGCCTTATATTTTTATTCAGCTTGCTGTACTTGTATTTTTCTGCGTCTTTCTAATGGAATTAAAGCCAATGCTTGATGCGAGCCACGGCGGATTATTAAACTTCTTACTCTCACTTTTTAAATGATATAAAAGTTTTTGGTTGTAAAATACCAAAAAACAAGCAAAATGGCTAATTTGAGTTTCTAACCAATTTAGCCATTTTCTATGAATTCTTTAAATAAATTTATAAAATTAATGAGGTGGGTGATGGCGAAGAAATTTATCGATGTTATGGATACGACCTTTAGAGATGGCTTTCAGTCAGTTTATGGCGCTAGAGTGCTTATGAACGATTTTTTGCCCGCGCTTGAAGCAGCCAAAGAGGCTGGCATAGAGCATTTTGAATTTGGTGGCGGAGCGAGATTTCAAAGCCTTTATTTTTACCTAAATGAAGATGCTTTTGCGATGATGGATAAATTTAGAAGCATCGTAGGACCAAAAGCAAATCTTCAAACCCTAAGCAGGGGCGTAAATACCGTAACACTTGATACTGGTAGTCGTGAGCTAATCGACCTTCACGCAAAGCTTTTCAAAAAACATGGAACCACTACTATTAGAAATTTTGACGCACTAAATGACGTTGAAAATTTAAAATATTCAGGCGAAAGGATAGCTCATCACGGACTAAAACACGAAGTCGTAGTTACGATGATGGATTTGCCTAGTGGCTGTGTGGGAGCTCATGATGTTAAATTTTATGAGAAAATTTTAAGAGAAATTTTAGACGCAAATATCCCATATCACAGCGTTTGCTTTAAAGACGCAAGTGGCACAAGTAGTCCACAAAAGGTCTATGAAACTATAAAAATGGCTAGAAAACTACTCCCAGAAAAAACTCACATCAGACTTCATACACATGAAACTGCAGGCGTAAGTGTGGCTTGCTATCTTGCAGCGCTTGAAGCTGGCGTTGATGGAATAGATCTAGCTGCAAGCCCAGTAAGTGGTGGTACAAGCCAGCCAGATATCTTGACTATGCTTCATGCAGTAAAAGGCAAAAATTATGATCTTGGCGGACTTGACGTGGAGAAGATTTTAAAATATGAAAGCATTTTGAACGATTGCTTAAAAGAGTATTTCTTACCGCCTGAAGCCGTGCAAGTAAGCCCGCTCATACCATTTTCACCGATGCCTGGTGGCGCGCTCACCGCAAATACTCAGATGATGAGAGATAACAACATCTTAGATAAATTCCCAGAGGTCATCCTTGCGATGCGCGAAGTGGTGCAAAAGGGTGGATACGGCACTTCAGTAACCCCTGTTAGCCAGTTTTACTTCCAACAAGCATTTAATAACGTGATGTTTGGCAAGTGGAAAAAGATCGCTGAGGGATACGGCAAAATGGTGCTTGGCTACTTTGGCAAGACACCAGTTACGCCTGATAAAGAGATCATCAAGCTTGCAAGCGAGCAACTAGGCTTAAAACCAACTACAAAACACGCTGTTGATATAGCTGATAAAGATGAGAGCAAGTCACTTGCGCACGTAAAAGAAATTCTAAAGCAAAACAATATAAAAACTACCGAAGAAAATATATTTATAGCAGCAGCTTGTAAAGAAAAGGGTATCGCATTCTTAAAAGGCGAAGCCAAAGTAAATGTTAGAAAGATCGACCCAAATGCTAAAGCAAACGAGGGCAGACAAACTCAAAGTGGCAGATATAGTGTCGTTGTAAATGGTAGCCGCTACAATGTCGAAGTAAGCGAAGGCTTTAACGATAGCATCCAAGTAAAATCGATCACCGAAGTTGAAGGCAAGAGCGTAAAAAATGCTAAAAGTGCAGCAGCAGGCGCAACAGCAAATGATATCGTTGCTAGCTTGCCAGGCGCTGTGCATAAAATTTTAGTTAGCGCAGGAGACCATGTCAAAAAAGGTCAGGCTATAGTCGTGCTTGAAGCGATGAAGATGGAGATAGAGGTCAAAGCTCCAAAAGATGGTGTGATAGGCTCTATTGAAGTTAGCAAAGGTCAAAGCGTCGCAAACAATCAAGTGGTGGCTAAATTTAAATAAATTTGCCCATTTTAAAAAGAGAGTGTTAAGCGAAATTTGATTAACATTTTGATGACTTTTAGGTCAGAATTTATAAAAAATGAAAATTTTAAAAGGAAATAACATGATAAACAAACTAGACGAACTAGGTCTAAAAGAGATCAAAAAGATAAATCACAATCTAAGCTACGACGAGCTTTTTGAGCTTGAAAAGGCAAACAACGAAGGCAGGGTTTCAAGCAACGGCACATTTATGGTTGATACGGGAATTTTTACTGGAAGAAGCCCAAAAGATAAGTACTTTGTAAAACAAGATCCGAGTCAGAAGTATATCGCTTGGGGTAAGATAAATCAGCCTATCACAAAAGAGCTTTTTGACAAGCTTCTTAAAAAAGCAAAAGAGCAGCTAAGCGGCAAGGAAATTTTCATCCAAGACGCATTTTGTGGAGCTAGTAAAAAGAGCCAAAAATCAGTCCGTTTTGTCACCGAAGTAGCGTGGCAAGCACATTTTGTAAAAAATATGTTCATCCGCCCAAGCGAGGAAGAGCTGGCTAAATTTGAGCCTGATTTTGTAGTATATAACGCTTGTAAGACAAAAAATGAGGACTACAAGGCTGATGGGCTACATTCAGATGTCTTTGTTATCTTCAACGTCGAGGAAAATGTCGCAGTGATCGGCGGTACGTGGTACGGTGGTGAGATGAAAAAGGGTATTTTTTCTATGATGAACTACTGGTTGCCACTTGAAGGTAAACTAAGTATGCACTGCTCTGCAAACGTAGGCGAAAAAGGCGATACAGCACTATTTTTTGGTCTATCTGGTACTGGCAAAACGACACTTTCAACTGATCCAAAACGCAAGCTAATAGGCGATGATGAGCACGGCTGGGACGATGATGGCGTGTTTAATTTTGAGGGCGGCTGCTACGCAAAATGTATCAACCTTGATCCAAGCAGCGAGCCAGAAATTTACGCAGCGATTAGGCGTGATGCGCTACTTGAAAACGTCGTGGCTGACGAAAAGGGCGTGGTTGATTACAAAGATGGCTCAAAGACTGAAAACACACGTGTGAGCTATCCGATCTATCACATCGACAATTACGAGCCAAGCTCAAGTGCCGGCCATCCAAAAAATATTATCTTTTTAAGCGCTGACGCTTTTGGCGTGCTTCCTCCAGTTGCAAAGCTGACAAAAGAGCAGGCGATGTATTATTTCCTAAGTGGCTATACAGCAAAAGTTGCTGGCACAGAGCGCGGTATAACTGAGCCTGTTGCTACTTTTAGCGCTTGCTTTGGCGAGCCATTTATGCCACTTCACCCAACCGTCTATGCAAAACTACTAGGTGAGAAGATCGATAAACACGGCGTTAATGTCTATCTTGTAAATACAGGCTGGAGCGGCGGTGCTTACGGCGTTGGCAAGCGTATGAGCATAAAAGCGACACGTGCTTGCATAAATGCAATCCTTGATGGCAGCATCACAAAATGTGAGTTTGAAAATTTTGATAAATTTAACTTTGCTATACCAAAAGAGCTTGATGGTGTCGAGACAAAACTGCTAAACCCTATAAACACATGGGCAAATCCTGCTGAGTATAACGCTTCACGTGATAAGCTCGCTAAAATGTTTGTTGAAAATTTCAAACGTTACGAAGATGTAAAAGAGGGTGTTGAGTACGCTAAAGCTGGACCAAAAGCTTAATTTATATGGCCTTGCAAAGCTTCTTGTAAGGCTGTTCCTAATATCTTACAAGAATTTTTAGTTGGTATTTTTGATATGGCTAAATTTAAAGTATCTCTCTTCCAAATTCCAAGCTCAAGTATTACATTTGCAAATTTATTCTAGTAAGTAACAAAATATTAGATATTGCCAAATATATGAGTTACTAATAAAATTTTCCTATTACACTTAGCCTAGTTTTTTCTGTGCTTGAACCAAGTATCAAATATCATTTATTGTGCTACTGTTTTCTAAAAATTTTTATAGGTTTTAGGAGGAGATAGATTGCATAAATTTAGGGTAAAAAGAAAAAATAAGGGCAAAGTTGCCCTTATAGTTATAAATGTATATTATGAGTGAAAGTGAAATTCCTCTGGATGATCTAGTGCGTATCTAAATTTATCCATATCGACTTTTTTATCCCAGATAGAAACTATCATGCAACCAACAGCGTTACCGCAGAGATTACCAACTGCACGCATCTCTGACATAAATTTATCAACGCCAAGTAGCACAGCCACGGTGACAACTGGTATGCCAGTGCTTGGGAGTGCGCTTAGTGTGCCTGCAAGGACGACAAAGCCTGAGCCTGTCACGCCAACAGCGCCTTTACTTGTGATCATTAGCACGATTAGAATACTTATTAGATGCTCAAAACTTAGCGGGATGTTGAAAGCTTGCGCTAAGAAGATAACGCTTAAGCTTAGATAGATGTTGGTGCAGTCAAGGTTAAATGAGTAGCCAGTCGGGATAATAAGTCCAACTGCGCCTCTATTTATACCAGCTGATTCTAGCTTTTGCATAAGTGGCGCAAGAGCTGTTTCGCTCGAGCTTGTCGCAAAGACTACCAATACCTCTTTTGAAATAAAACGCATAAATTTAAAGACATTGATTTTTGCAAAATAGCAAATAATGCCAAGCACGACAAAAATAAAAAAGCAGCTCGCAAGTGCCATAACAACCAAAAGTTCCATCATGCCAAGAAGCGTTCCGATACCAAATTTGCCGATTAGATAAGCCATAGCCGAAAATGCAGCCACTGGGCTAAAGAGCATAAGCCAACTAAGAAGTTTTAAGACATAGTGCTGAATAAATTCAAGTGGCTTTAGGCAAGCTTGTTTTTTATCATGAGCTAGCAGCGAAAGTACGATGGCAACGATAATAGCCATGAAAAGTACTTGAAGTGTGTTTGATTTTATAAATGGATCAAGTATATGCACGTAAGGGAAAATATCATCTACTGGCACAGCACCTCTTAAAAGATGAAGTGTATGTGCTACAAATCCGCTATTTGCGTCCATATTTGCAGCTTGAGATGTAAATTTAGCTACACTTGATGCATCAAGCTGAGTGTAGTCAAGATTCATACCATGTCCTGGACGAAGTGTTTCGCCAAAGATGATACCAACAGCAAGCGCAAGTGTGCTAACTATCTCAAAATAGATAAATGCCTTTAATCCAATAGATCCAAGATCTTTTAGACTCTCGAGCCCAACGATACCTGAAACGATCGTTAAAAAGATAATAGGACCAATTAAAATTTTAAGTGCTTTTATAAAATAATCAATGCCTGGCTTGCTTGCTATACCAAGCTCAGGTGCGACCATGCCAACGATAACGCCACCAACAATACCGATCACAACCCAAAAGGCAAGATTGGTAAATAATCTTACAGCAAGATTTCCTTGCTTTTTAGCATTATTCATAAATTTCCCCTTTACAGGCTTTCTCTGATCTTAGCAGAGATGATCTTATCGCCTTGTCTTATAGCGTCAAGCACCTTTAGGCTCTCTTCATCAACGCATTTTCCAAAGACTGTATGCACGCCGTCAAGATGAGGTTGTTTGCTATGACAGATGAAAAACTGTGATCCGCCAGTATCACGCCCTGCGTGAGCCATGCTAAGGCTACCGCGCTCGTGTTTTACGTTTTGTTTATCGCATTCGCATTTTATTCTCCAGCCAGGACCGCCTGTACCTGTGCCATTTGGACAACCGCCTTGGATGACAAAATTTGGTATAACTCTGTGAAAATTTAGACCATTATAAAAGCCTGATTTTATCAAATGGATAAAATTTGCGACAGCTTGTGGAGCTTCTTCGGCAAAAAGTTCAAGTCTGATCTCGCCTTTGTCTGTCTCTAAAACTACAAATTTATCTTTTTTAAGTTCATCTAAATTTATATCATAAACTTTTAATTCATTAAAACGCATGTATTTCCCTTTTATTCGATATTTGTATAAACTGCTTGAACATCATCATCATCTTCTAGCTTATCAAGAAGTCTCTCAACCTCAAGCATTTGCTCTTCGCTTAGATTCACGGTTTGATTTGGTAAGTATTGAAGTGAAGCTTTTTTAACTACTAAATTTAGCTTTTCGATACCTTCATGAAGTGTGCCAAAATTTGCATAATCACCGTATACAAATAGCGTCTCATCGTCAGCCTCGATATCGCTTAGACCATAATCTATCAGCTCAAGCTCGATCTCTTCAATGTCTGCGCTTGGTTTTTCAAGCTCAAAAACGCTCTTTCTTGTAAACATAAAGCTAAGGCTGCCACTTGGTAAAATTTCTCCACCATTTTTGCTAAATATCGCTTTAACATTGGCAACCGTTCTTGTTGGATTGTCGGTCGCACACTCAACGATGATTTGCACGCCGTGAGCTGCTTTGCCGTCATAAAAAATAGTCTTAATATCGGCGCTATCTTTGCCATTTGCTCTTTTTATAGCTGCATCGATGTTATCTTTTGGCATATTTTCAGCTTTTGCCGCTGCGATAGCTGCGCGAAGTTTAGGGTTCATATCCGGATCACATCCGCCATCTTTTGCCGCTACTGTTATAGCCTTTGCAAGTTTTGGAAATACCTTGCTCATCTTATCCCATCTAGCTTCTTTTGCCGCTCTTCGGTACTCAAATGCTCGTCCCATAAATATCCTTAAATAAATTTTTTACGGATTATAACTAAAAAAATTTTATACTTTTTTAAAACATTTTTAGTTTGCCAGCCAAAGCGCCTAACTTTGTAAATTTAAAAAAATATTTGGTAAAAATTTAAGCTAAAGGCATATAATCATGCCATGATAAAAAATGCTCAAAAACAAGATGCAAAAATCTGCATAAAACTACTAAATTTAGCGATGGAGGACATCGCCTACAAGCTAAGTGGCTACGATGATCCTATTAAAAGTGATGAAATTTTAGAAATTTTTTTCAAAAGTGAGACAAATAGACTAAGCTATAAAAATGTCTTTGTTTATAAGCATAACGAGGAAATTATAGCTGCTATGTGTGCTTACTTTGGTGGCGACGCGGAGCAGCTTGATAGAGAAATTTCACAGCATTTAATGGCTCTTGGCAAAGATGACAAGGTAGAAAAAGAGTGTTTTGACGATGAGTTTTATATAGATAGTATCGCTGTTGATGAAAATTTTAGAGGCCAAGGGCTTGCAAAAGAGCTCATAAGGCATTCGTTTGTCAAGGCAAAAGAGCTAGGGCATAAAAAGGTTTCATTAATAGTAGATACAAATAAGCCAAAAGTTCGTAAATTTTACGAGAGTTTGGGCTTTAAATTTAATGTCAAGAAAATTGTAAATTTACATGAATACGACCATATGATAAAGGAGATAATATGAAAACATTTGAAGCAAACAATATCCACTGCCAAAACTGCGCAAACACTATAAAAAACGCACTTGAAGATGACTTTGGCAAGATAGAAGTTGATCTTAGCAAAGAGCCAAGACAAGTTAGGGTTGATCTTAAAGATAGTGAAGTTGAAAAATTTAAATCTGAAATGGCTGATCTTGGATTTGACGTTATAAAGGAGCTTTGATATGCCTTTAAAAGTCAAGCTAAATATAGCGGGAATGAGCTGCGTAAATTGCTCAAACGCTATCGAGAAAGTTTCTAAAAAGATAGATGGGGTGCTTGAAGCAAATGTAAATTTTGCAAATGCAAGCGGCGAATTTGTCCTAAAAGACGCTAGCGTGCGTGAAGTTTTAGAGCAAAAGATAAAAAAGCTTGGCTACTTTGTGGCGACAAATATTGATGAATTCGAAGCCAAAAGAGACGAGCATATAACTGCGATCAGAAATAAATTTATATTTGCATTTCTAGCGAGCATGGTCATCATGGCGCTTGAGATGTTTGTAAGGCCTAGCGTGATTGTAAATTTAGCCATTTTAGCGCTTGGCTTTTTGGTGCTAGCTTTTAGTGGCAAAGACTTCTTTGCTCACGCCATAGAGGCTGTTAAAAACAAAAACTACGATATGAACGTGCTTGTAGCTCTTGGAAGCGGCAGTGCATTTTTATACTCGCTTTTTGTTGTGATCTTTTCAGATTTCATCCCAGATGATCTAAAAAATGTCTATGTCTCGGGCGCAGCGATGATAATAGCCTTTGTTTTGATAGGTAAGTATCTTGAAGAGCGCTCAAAGGCAAAGGCAGGCGACTACCTAAAGACGCTACTTAAAATTTCGCCAAAGACCGCCTTTTTGGTCATGCCAGATGGACATAGTAAAGAGGTAAATGTAAATGAGCTAAAAGTAGGCGACATCGTCATCGTAAAAAATGGCTACAACATCCCAAGTGATGGCGTGATAGTTCAAGGTGGCGCTGAGATAGATGCTTCTATGCTTACAGGAGAGAGCTTGCCAGTTTATAAAGAGGTGGGAGATGGCGTATTTGCCGGCACTCTAAACACAAATGGCTACATAAGCGTCAAGGTGACAAAGAGTTCTTTTGAAAGCTTGCTATCTCAAATTTTAAGCTTATTAAGCGACGCTAGCTCTAAAAAGATGCCTATCGGACGGCTGGCTGACAAGATAGCAAACATCTTTGTGCCAAGTGTGGTGGCGATCTCAGTTCTTACATTTTTTATATGGATAATTTTTAGTGGAAATTTCGCCTATGCGATCTCTAGCGCGATCTGCGTGCTTATCATCTCATGCCCATGCGCACTAGGACTTGCCACGCCAATAGCAATCGTAAGCTCGCTTGCACGTGGTGCAAAAGCTGGAATTTTAGTAAAAAATCCAGAAGTTTTAGAGCTAATAAAAGATGCTAAATTCGTAGCATTTGACAAAACAGGCACACTTAGTAAAGGGCAAATCAGCGTCAAAAGCTCAAATTTAAGCGAGCAAGATTTAGCTCTTATCGCTTCTGCTGAAAATTTAAGTGAGCATCTCATCTCAAAAGCTATAGTTAGATATGCAAAGCAAAAATGTATAGATTTACAAAAGCTAAATGGAAAATTTCAAAATGTTGTCGGGCAAGGCATCATCTATGAGGATGAGAATAATCAGATAATAATCGGAAACGAAAAGCTGCTTTTGGCAAATGAAGTAAGTTTAAATCCGGATGAAAGTAACGCTATAAAAGAGGCTACAAACGATGGAAGCGGCGTCATACTTTGTGCTATAAATAAAAAATTTGTTGGTTTTTTAACGCTTAGTGATGAGCTAAAAGATGAGGCAAGCGATATTATAAACGAGCTTACAAGTCTAAATTTACAAAGCGTGATCCTCTCAGGCGATGACGAGAAAGTAGTTGCAAGCATCGCTAAAAAGCTAAATGTGAGTAAATATCATGCAAATATGCTGCCTGAAGATAAATTTAATGAGATAAAAGAGCTTACAAATCATGGTGGCGTTATCTTTGTTGGAGATGGCGTAAACGACTCACCATCACTTAAAGAAGCAAGTGTTGGTATCGCTATGAACTCGGGCTCAGATATAGCAAAAGGTGCTGGAGATATCGTGCTTATTAAAAATGATTTGCGTGGAGTGACTGGACTAGTTAGATTAGCAAATGCTACTATGGCAAACATAAAAGAAAATTTATTTTGGGCGTTTATGTATAACGTGATTTGTATCCCGGTGGCTGCAGGCGTGCTCTACCCTGTCTTTGGGCTACTTTTAAGCCCAGTTTATGGCTCAATGGCGATGTGTCTTAGCTCTGTTACTGTCGTTTTAAACGCACTTAGACTTAGATATCTACGACTTAAGGATTAAAATTTGAAACTTGGAGAACTTTATAGCGTTGTAGCGGCTGCGCTTGCTGCAAATTTTAGTGGCATTTTGGATGTTTCATCTTTTATGCGTATCAAAAAGACAAATGCGTGGATAACGCAGACTAATAGCGAAGCAAATAAAAAAGGCAATGAGCTTTATACCAAATTTATCAAAGATGAAAGTAGTGCTGCTTTATGTGACGATTTTGTCATTTTAAAGTCAAAATTTGAGGCAAGTTACTATTTTTCGTCTGCAAAAGATGATCTAGCTCAATTTTATAAGGCTATAAATTTTCAGCCAAAGATGGGCGAGGTTGATAGCATCTCAAATCAGCTAATTTTAATAGCAAATATTTTAAAAAGCGAAGCATCTAATGAGTCTATGAAACTTCTTGCAGCTTTTAGTGTCTCATTTTTCTTGCCTTATGCTAAACAGCTTTCAAGAGATATCCAAAAAGACGCAACTAGCAATTTTTATAAATCAATGGGATATTTTTTAGAGGATTTTTGCTTAGTTTTAGAAACTATTATTGGTAAGGCTTAGTTTTAAGCCTGTGCCATTTCTATCATTTGAGTTTTAATACTTAAAATGTTATTTTGAATGGCTGACTGCTCTAAATTTAAGTAATGAAGCATTTGCATAGAGTTACGATCTTTTAGGCTTTGGATACTTGAAATTTGATGTGAAATATCTAGCTTTTGCTCTTGTAATTTTTCTAAGTCTTTTTGTAACTGTACAGCACTTGCTTTATTAATAATTATAGGGGAAATTTTAGCATCCTCTCTTTGTTCTACATGTACTTCATTGCTTCTAACAATATCTTTTTTGTCATAGCCAGAAGATACTAGCATACTTGTTTTTGAGCTATTTGAAGAGATAGATGTATAGCCATCATGATAGAAAATATTTGAGTTCATATTCGCATCTATTTGCATATCATCTTTCCTCTTATAGATTATTTTTATTTTAAACTATCTCAATAGAAAATTAAAATAGTTTTTAAAAAGTTATATTTTGAATTATATTTCTATATCCTTAAAGATAAATTATATTTATAACTTTTTTGCAACTTTATAGTTAAAATACCCAGTTAAGTGCTATTTTGTTAAAATCACGCAAAACTAATCAAAGGTAAAGCTATGAAAGAAGAGAAAAACGCACTCAAAAAGATGTGGGAGGGAAGATTTAGCGAAGCTAGTTCGAAGTTGCTTGAGGAATTTAACGCTTCTATAAATTTTGATAAAAATCTTTTTGAAGAGGATATCGCTGGCAGTAAGGCACATGCTAAAATGCTAGGAATTTGCGGAATTTTGAAAAAAGATGAGTCAGAGGCGATCATAAAGGGGCTTGATGAGGTTTTATCTGAGATAAGAGCAGGTAAATTTGAGTTTAAGCTAGAAGATGAAGATATACACATGGCAGTTGAGAAGCGACTTAGCCAGATCATCGGCGCCGAGCTTGGAGGCAGACTGCACACAGCTAGAAGTAGAAATGACCAAGTCGCGCTTGATTTTAAATTTTACGTATTGAAGAAAAATTTAGAAATTTCTTCATGTATAAAAGAGCTCATCGCCACGCTTACAAATTTGGCAAAAAACCACAAAGATACGCTAATGCCAGGCTACACACACCTTCAACACGCTCAGCCAGTAAGCCTTAGCTATCACTTGCTAGCATATGCATTTATGTTTAAAAGAGATTTCGAGCGTTTTATTAGCTCATATGAGCGAAACAACCTAAGCCCACTTGGTTCAGCAGCCCTTGCAGGCACGCCGCACAATATAGATAGAACTATCGTTGCAAGTGAGCTTGGCTTTGCAGGTTGCACGCAAAATGCGATGGATAGTGTGAGTGACCGTGATTTTGCGCTGGAAATTTTATTTAACATTAGCGTTTTTATGACGCACGCTTCTAGGCTTTGTGAGGAGCTCATACTTTGGAGCTCACAAGAATTTGGCTTTGTAAGCATCAGTGACGCTTATAGCACGGGCAGCTCCATAATGCCACAGAAGAAAAATCCAGACGTTGCCGAGCTCATACGCGGCAAAACTGGGCGTGTAAATGGAAATTTAGTAGCACTACTAACTACGATGAAAGGTCTGCCACTTGCTTATAATAAAGATATGCAAGAAGATAAAGAGGGCGTGTTTGACAGCGTCTCAACCGTTTTAAGCTCAGCCACCATCCTAAATGAGATGATAAAAACAGCTAAATTTGACGAAAAAAACATGCTAAAAGCGACAAAAAATGGGCATCTAAGTGCGACTGATTTGGCAGATTATCTAGTGCGTGAAAAAAATATTCCATTTAGAACAGCACATTTTATTACAGGTAAAGCTGTTGCAAAGGCTGAAAGCTTGGGACTTGATTTAAGTGAATTAAACGAAGAGCAGCTAAAAAGTGTGGATGAAAATTTAGATGCAAATGCTATTAAATTTTTAGATCTTCACGCTTCAAAAGAGGCACGTTGTTCGCAGGGCGGCACGGCAAATAAAAGTGTGGAGGAGCAGATAGAAATTTTAGAGGCTTGGCTTAAAAATTAAGGAGTAATGAGATGATTGTTGGAATTTTATTAAAGAACTATAAAATATATGGAGGAGTTAAATATATACCAGTTACTACTAGTCATAATTTTACAGCATATATAGGTGATAATGGTGCAGGAAAAAGTTCAATTTTGGAGGCACTTGATACTTATTTTAATGACAGGGAATGGAATTTAACAAAAGGAGCAAGTACTACCGATGCAAACACACCATATATAGTAGTTATTCATCTATTAAAAAAAGATATAGTTAATAAAATTATTAAAAATTATGATAAAAATGATAATGAGCTAGCAGATAAAGTTAAAAAAATTAGTGAATATTTATGGAATTTTGAGCAGGTTGAGAATGATTTTAGAAGCAATAAAAGTCAAGAGCCTAAAAACTTAGTTAATGATTTAAAAAAAATTGATATTTTATATCGTGAAAGTCATTATTTAATTATTTCTGGTAATGCTCATAAGGATGATTATAGTGCATATTTTGGTTCTTTTGATAGTATTATTTCAAAATTATTTGAAATTAAATTTAATAGCCAAAAGGAAAGCGAAAATAAAGATTTTAGGGAACGCTTTAAGTATTTAAATCATATTGTTTGGGATTGTTATTCATATATTTATATGCCAGTAGAAGCTGGGATAGAGGAGTTTACAAAGCTTGAGACTGATAATATGCAAAAATTAATTGGTATGGATATTAGCACTAAAATAGAAAAAATAATTAAGACACCTTTGCAAAGTATAAATACAGATTTAAATGTATTTGTTAAAGAGTTGGAAAACGATCTTTTAAACCTTTATGCCTATAAGAGTCCTTCAAATAGAATTAATATTACGCCAAAGGAATTAATAGATAAAGTTATTGAGTTGTTTTTTTCAATAAGAGTTTTACATAAAATAGTTGATGGTAATAAAATAAAAGCTGACAGCTTAAGTTCTGGTGAGAAAAGGCAGGCACTTATAGATATAGCTGCGGCATTACTAGATAGTCAAACTATAGAACACAAAGAAATTATACTTGCCATAGATGAACCAGAGGCATCTTTAAATTTATCAAAAAATTTTGCTCAATTTGAAAAGTTAATAGAAATTTCGCAATATAAAGCACAAGTTATTGTGACTACTCATTGGTACGGTTTTCTCCCAGTTGCTATCAACGCAAATGCACACTTTCTGACAAAGAAAAACGCAAAAGATAGCCTTGAATTTAATTTTAACACATTTGATTTATATAATTATAGGGAGAAGTTGAAACAAATTAGAAATATGGACTATACTCAAATACCAAGCGATATTCAGCTTAAAAGTATTTATGATTTGGTTCAATCAATTGTTTCATCGGTAAGGCTTGATAAACCATATAATTGGTTGATTTGTGAGGGTAGCTCTGATAAAATTTATTTTGACTTCTATTTTAAAGATTTGGTGGAAAAGTATAATTTAAGAATATTGCCAGTTGGCGGGGCATCTGAAGTCATAAAAATTTATGATTATCTAAAATTGCCAATGTCAGAAAAAGATAACATAAAGGGTAAAATATATTGTTTAATAGATAGTGACGGTAAGAGAGAGCAACTTATTTGTGATAGTAAATGTAAAGACCATATGGTAGCGAAAAGAATTTTAAATAAACGTAATGATCAAAAAACGTCTTTGGTTGATGTAAGTAGCAATGATTATGAAATGAAAACGGAAATAGAGGACTGTTTGGATGGTGTCGTTTTTATTGAAACATTAAAAACATATACCGAAGACCAAAATATCGTCGCCATACTCGAAGATGAAAAGAATTTTAAAGACAAGTCTCTAAATTCGTATTTTTGTTTTAACTTAAAACCAAGTGATATAGAAGTATTAAAAAAATTCTTTGATCAAGATAGTGGACATAGAAAAATAGAATTTGCTGAAAGATATGTTGAAATAGCTAAAAATAATAATTCAAAATCCAAAAATCCAGATTGGATTGATGAAATTAAAAAGTGGTTTAAAGAGAAAAAAAATATAAAACAAAATTTAAAATTTACAAGCATCTAGTAAAAATTTAAATATAATTACGCAAAATCTACAAATTTTAAAGGATGAAAAATGTTTTTTGATGGCAAGAATAAAGAGCTTTCTAGTAAAAATGAAGCTTTAGAGAGAGAAAATGAAGCTTTAAAGGCTGAAATTTTAACACTTAAAGAGGAGCTAAAAAACGTTAAAACTTGTGAGCCAAAAGAGCAAGCTAAGGATAAGCAAGAGGCTGTAAATTTATTGCTTTCAAGTTATCAAGATGGTATAAATTTCTTGCAATTAACAATGGAAGAAAATCTAAAAATGCTTGAAAGTATAAATGGACTAAATGAAAAAACTTTCAAAGAGACGGGCGAACTCAAGTCCCAAACGGCTGAAATTTTAAACTCGATCGAGCAAGTAAGCCAGATGAGCAATGACCTTTCAAATGACGCTTCTTCGCTTAATGGAAGCGTAAATTCGATTGCTGAGATTATAAATTTAATTAAAGACATCTCAGATCAGACAAATTTGCTAGCTCTAAATGCTGCTATTGAGGCGGCTCGTGCTGGTGAGCATGGACGAGGTTTTGCAGTCGTGGCAGATGAGGTTAGAAAGCTAGCTGAACGTACCCAAAAAGCAACTCTTGAAGTAGAAGTAAATATAAATGGCCTTAAACAAAGTGCAAACACGATGATCGAAATGAGTGAGAATTTCTCAAAAATTTCTGCAAATGCTATGAAAATTTTAGGTGGATTTGAAGGAAATATCTCAAGCGTAAATGCAAATACGCAAAATATACTAAATCAGGCTCTAAATGTTACAAATGAAGTCTATGTAAGCAATGGAAAAATAGATCATATAAATATGAAGCTAAATGGATATAGAGGTGTACTTTTAAATGAATTTAACAAAATTCAAGATGTTCATGAGTGTAGATTTGGCAAATGGTATGAAAAAGATGTGAAAAATACTCTTGTAAAAGATGCCAAAATTCTCTCAAGTATCGCAGCTCATCATGAAAATGTTCATCATGGTCTAGAAAAAGCGATGGTTATTTTTGCTGATAAAGACAAAGGAAATCTACCTGGCGTTGAAATATTAAAAGATGTCGAAAACTCAAGTAAAGTAGGTTTTGAAGAGTTGCTTGAAGCTATTAAGGCTGCAAGAAAATAAAATCTTAGACTCATGCTTTGAGTCTAAGATTTATAAGTTATTAAAATGTGCTTTGTGGATCAGCTACGCCTTCGCTCCAGCCAAGCTTAGCTCCGCCAAGCAGGTGAAAATGTAGATGCATAACTTCTTGACCGCCGTTTTCACCGCAGTTTGTGATGAGGCGGTATCCGCTCTTATCAACGCCCATTAAGGTCGCTACTTCTTGGATAAATTTTGTCATCTCTCCCATTAAGACCGGATCCATCTCTTGGAAATTTTTATAGTGTTTTTTTGGGATGATTAGGATGTGGATCGGTGCTTTTGGATTTATGTCGTTAAAAGCTAGAAATTTCTCGCTTTCAAGCACTTTGTTGCAAGGGATTTCACCAGCTACGATCTTTTCAAATATGGTCATTTTAGCTCCTTTGAAATTTTGCAAAATTATATCAAAGTGTGCTTAAATTTCGTGCTCTTTATCTTGATTTTAACTCTTTTTCTATAAAATCGACTCAAAAATTTATAAAGGTAAAAAATTGCAAGATTTCGTTAATAAAATCAAAAATGAAATTTCAACGCTTGATGATTTGGAAAAAGTCAGGGTAGAAATTTTTGGCAAAAAGGGCATCTTGGCGCAAGGCTTTGCAAAGCTAAAAGAGCTTAGCGAAGATGAGAAAAAGGAATTTGCAGCAAATTTAAACAAGCAAAGAGATGAGCTTGGTGCGCTAATAGAAGCTAAAAAGGCTGAGCTTAGCGAGCAAGAGATAGATAACAAGATGAAAAAAGAAGCTGCTGATATCACGCTATTTAATGAGCCTGTTGCTAGCGGAGCACTTCACCCTGTGATGGCCACGATGGATAAGATAATTGAGTATTTTTTAGCGCTAAATTTCTCACTTGAAACTGGACCACTGATAGAAGATGATTTTCACAACTTTGAAGCGCTAAATTTACCAAAATACCACCCAGCAAGGGATATGCAAGATACATTTTACCTAGATGATTTTAGACTTTTAAGGACGCATACGAGCCCAGTTCAGGTGCGAACTATGCTAAGCCAAAAGCCGCCTATTCGTATGATAGCGCCTGGCACGGTCTTTAGACGTGATATGGACTTAACGCATACACCGATGTTTCACCAGGTCGAGGGCCTTGTGGTGGAGGATGCCGAGAAAGTTAGCTTTGCAAATTTAAAATCAATGTTAGAGGGCTTTTTAAAGCACATGTTTGGCGACGTTGAAGTGCGTTTTCGCCCTAGCTTCTTCCCATTTACGGAGCCTAGCGCAGAGGTTGATATTAGTTGTATATTCTGCCACGGCAAGGGTTGCAGGGTGTGCAAGCAGACTACTTGGCTTGAGGTGCTTGGATGCGGAGTCGTTGACCCAAATGTATTTAAGGCAGTTGGCTATAAAAATGTAAGTGGATACGCTTTTGGTCTTGGCGTTGAGAGATTTGCGATGTTGCTTCATAGAGTGCCTGATCTAAGGTCGCTTTTTGAGGGAGATTTAAGATTGTTGGAGCAGTTTAAATGATAATTTCAAAGCATTGGTTAAACGAGTGGATCGACCTTAGCGACGTTAGTGGCGAGACACTTTCAAAGACATTAAATTCTATCGGGCTAGAGGTTGATAGCTATAAAGAGATAAATTTACCAAAGAGTATTGTGGTTGGCTACATAAAAAGTAGAGAGAAGCACCCAGATGCCGATAAACTAAGCGTTTGTCAAGTGGATGTTGGTGGAGAGACGCTTCAGATCGTGTGTGGAGCTAAAAATGTTGAAGCTGGTCAGTTTGTGCCAGTTGCACTTATTGGCACGACTATGCCAAATGGTCTTGAGATAAAAAAAGCAAAGCTAAGAGGTGTTGAGTCAAGTGGTATGATCTGCTCTTCAAGTGAGCTGGGACTTCCAAAGGTAAACGATGGAATTTTGCCACTTGATGAGAGTATCGGCAAGCTAAAACTTGGTACAAGTCTTAGCGAATTTGAGATATTTAAAGATACGATAATCGAAGTTGATGTCACAGCAAACAGGGGCGATTGTCAAAATTTACATGGGATCGCAAGAGAAATTTGTGCAGCGCTTGATCTAAATATGAAAGATAGCCACGAAGACGATGAAAGCGAAAATTTACTAGGTATTGGCAGAATAGCTTCTGTACGAGCAGAGGATAAAGTAAATGGGTCATTTTTATATAAGGCTTTTGAGCTAAAAGAAGGACTATATGAAAATTTAATAACTCGTATGCGTCTAGCATTAATAGAGTGTCAAAAGACGAATTTAGTTGAGAGACTGCTTGAATACGCGACATTTTGCACGGGCGTTTTATTTAGAGCTTATGATCATGCTAAACTTGCAAGTGAAGGCGAAAAGGCTGTTTTTGATATAAAAAATGGCGAAAATGGCGAATGTGTCGTTTATTGCGGGGATAAAAATTTAGGCATTGCTGGAATTTACCAAAGTGACGTAGCAAGAGTAGATGAGAAGTCAAAAGTGATCCTAGTAGAAGCTAGCTACGTAAAGCCAGATATTGTTTCAAAAGCTATTTTTGAAAATAAAAATTTACCAAAGGGTGATCAAATTTATCGCTCAAGTCGTGGTAGCGAGCCAAATTTAGCTTATGGAGCGGATTATTTATTTAAAAGACTTGCTAATTTTAAAGATGCTCTAAATCTCTTTGCTGGCTCACAGCAGTCGCTTTTAAACACCGAGCCTATAACACTAAGTATCTCTCTTTTTGAGCTTAAAAATATGATTGGTCAAGATATAGCTAGAAATGATGTCGTTAAAATTTTAAAGAAACTTGGCTTTGAGATCGCAGTAAATGTTGAGCAAGAAAGCTTTAACGTAAAAGTGCCGTTATTTCGCCATGATATCGTAAATTCGCATGATATCTGCGAGGAGATCGTAAGGATAATAGGTATAGATAATATCGCCTCAAAACCACTAAATTTCTCTGAGAAAAATAGGCTAAATAAGACATATTTTGACTATAAAAACGCCCTAAATTTAAGGCGTAGAGCAGCCGATAATGGCTTTTTTGAAAGCGTGCACTATGTCTTTGATAGTGAGGACGAGCTTAGTGAGCTAAATTTTAAACCATGCAAAGTTAAGATACTAAATCCTATAAACAACGAGTTAAACACGCTTAGACCGACACTTGTTAATCACCTTCTAAGTTCAAGCGAGAAAAATATTAAAAATTCTAAACGCTCAGTTAGACTTTTTGAGCTTGGAGAAATTTTTGATGAAAATGCAAATCAGGGCCTAAATTTAGGCTTTGTTGTGTCTGGACTTTTAAAAGAGCCGACTCTGATAAACGGTGCAAAGGGCGAGGAGGCAAATTTCTATGCTTTTGCTTTGATGGTGCAAAATGTCATAGGCAAATTTGAACTAAAACCTTGCCAGGGCATCTCATATCTTAGTCCATACGAACAAGCACACATCTATCAAAATGGCGAAAATATTGGCTATATCGGTAGAGTTGACGCAAGAGTTGAGGCAAAGAGAGATCTGCCAAGAACTTACGTCTGCGAGATTGATTTTACTAAGCTTAAATTTGAACCAATTTTGGCAGTGCCTTACTCAAAATTCCAAAGCACTACAAGGGATCTTAGCCTCATCGTGCCTGAAAATTTCGAGGCTGGACGAATTTATGAGTGTATAAGAGGGCTAAATTTAAAAGAGCTAAAAGAGTTCTTGCCGGTTGATATCTATAAAGATGCGAAACTAAATGGCTTGATCAGTCTTAGCCTTAAATTTACATTCCAAGATATGGAAAAAACGCTCGAAGATGACGATATAAACGCGCTTATGGATAAAATTTTAAGCGAGCTAAAAGAGAAACTAAATATTGGAATAAGATGAGAATTTATCCATTAGAAAAAAATCTAAATTTAACTATTGACGACATCGCAGCGGATAAATCCATCTCGCATAGATGCGCGATTTTTTCGCTTTTGAGTGATAAACCATCTCGCATTAGAAACTACCTAAGAGCTGGCGATACGCTAAATACCTTAAAAATAGTCCAGCTTTTAGGCGCAAAAGTTGAGGACAATGGCTCTGAAATAACGATCACACCGCCGCAAAAGATAAAAGAGCCAAATGAAATTTTAGAATGTGGCAACTCAGGCACAGCGATGAGACTTTTTATGGGATTACTAGCCGCACAGGATGGCTTTTTCGTACTAAGTGGCGATAGATATTTAAACTCACGTCCAATGGCTAGAATAGCAAAACCTCTAAGCGATATGGGTGCAAAGATAGATGGTGCAAATAACGCAAACAACGCTCCTCTTTGCATAAGAGGGACAAAATTTGAAAGATTTAGTTTTGAGAGCAAGATCGCCTCAGCTCAGGTAAAAAGTGCGCTTTTGCTGGCAGCTCTTTACTCAAATGGCTGCAAATTTAGTGAGCCAGAGCTAAGCAGAGACCACACTGAGCGTATGCTTGCTGGCATGGGAGCCGATATAAAGCGTGACGACTTAGAGATCACGCTAGAGCCGATGAAAGCCCCACTTGCGCCACTTGATATAGACGTACCAAATGATCCAAGCTCTGCATTTTTCTTTGCGGTCGCAGCACTTATCATTCCGGGTTCACATATTATTTTAAAAAATATCTTGCTAAATAAAACTCGCATCGAAGCTTATAAAATTCTAGAAAAAATGGGAGCTGAGATAAAATTTTACAAAATTTCAAGCAAATATGAAGATATCGGCGATATCGAGGTCAAGTACTCACCAAACTTAAAAGGTGTAGAAGTTAGCGAAAATATCTCGTGGCTCATTGACGAAGCTCCAGCTTTAGCCATCGCATTTGCCTGCGCTAAAGGCCAAAGTAAGCTGATAAATGCCAAAGAGCTTCGTGTAAAAGAGAGCGATAGGATAGCCGTCACGATAAATGCGTTAAAATCATGCGGTGTCGAGGCAAGTGAGCTTGAAGATGGTTTTATCATAAATGGCTCAGAGGCTAAATTTGCCACGATCGATAGTCACGGTGATCACAGGATTGCGATGAGCTTTGCTGTACTTGGACTAAAGTGCGGCATGCAGATAGAAAAGAGCGAATTTATCGCCACTTCGTTTCCAAATTTTGCTGAAATTTTAAAGAAAATGGGAGCTAGAGTTGAAGATTGAGCTTGCTAGTAGTTATGGATTTTGCTTTGGTGTAAAAAGGGCGATAAAGATTGCTGAAAATGCAGGAGATGCTGCGACCATTGGGCCACTCATCCATAATAACGAAGAGATAAACAGGCTTGAGAAAAACTATAATGTAAAAACGCTTGAGGGCATAGACGAGCTAAAAGATGAGAAAAAGGCGATCATCCGCACTCATGGCATTACTAAAAATGACCTTGCAGAGTTAAAAAAGACAGATATAAAAGTGATCGACGCAACTTGCCCATTTGTGACAAAGCCACAGCAAATTTGTGAAAAAATGAGCGAAGAGGGCTATGATGTGGTGATCTATGGTGACGTGCACCACCCTGAAGTAAAGGGCGTGAAGTCATATGCCAAGGGTAGTGTCTATGTCGTGCTTGAAGAGAGCGAGCTAGAGGGTATTAAATTTAAGCAAAAGGTCGCTCTTGTTAGCCAAACGACTAGAAAAGTCGAGAAATTTATGCAGATCGCAAACTACCTTATGCTTCACGTAAAAGAGGTGCGTGTTTTTAACACTATCTGCAACGCAACTTTTGAAAACCAAGAGGCTGCTAAAAATTTAGCAAAAAGGGCTGATGTGATGATAATAATCGGCGGAAAAAATAGCTCAAATACAAAACAACTCTATCTAATATCTAAAAATTTCTGCGAAGATAGCTACCTGATAGAAAGTGAAGAAGAGCTTGAAAAGTCATGGTTTGATGGCAAAAATTTGTGTGGCATAAGTGCGGGTGCTAGCACGCCTGACTGGATCATACAAAAAGTCGTTGACAGAATCAAAAAAGTATAAAATTTATCCTAGCTAAAGCCACAATTAACTATAATAAGCCAATTTGCCTCTACTGGCATAATAAAATTTAAAGGATCAAGATGGCTGTGAACAAAAGTGTTCAATTAGGAAAAGCAAAAGACGAAGATATTGAAGATATCGATTTTGCTGCGATGTTAGAGGAGTCTTTTAAAAAGACTGAAGAAGATAGTGACGCAAAAATCGTCAGTATCAATGGTGATGAGGTTTTAATCGACGTTGGCAAGAAGTCAGAAGGCATTTTAAATGTTTCTGAGATCACTGATGCAAACGGCAACCTGACGCATAAAGTTGGCGATACGATCAAAGTTGTAATAACTGGATCAAGAAATGGAAGACCTATAGTGTCGCACAAAAAAGCACTTAGAAAAGAGAAAGTTAAAGCTTTTATCGAAGCTTACGATCCTGAAAATTCTGGCGAAATCGACGTAAAAGTAGTTGGAAAAAATAAAGGTGGTTTTATAACTCAAGATGTAAATGGCGTGGAATTTTTCTTACCAAAAACTCACAGTGGCTTTAAAAATACTGAAGGCGTAATTGGTAAAACATATAAAGTAAGAGTTATAAAAATTGATAAAGAAGAAAATAGCATAGTTGTCTCTAGAAAGAAAATTTTAGATGACGACCGCAAAAAGCGCAAAGAAGCTCTATCAAGCATAGTAGAAAACGATAGCGTTATAGAGGGCACAGTTAAAAAAATCACAACTTATGGTATGTTTGTTGATGTCGGCGGAGTTGATGGGCTTGTGCATTATAGTGAGATAAGCTATAAGGGCCCAGTAAATCCTAGCTCACTATATAAAGAAGGTGATAAAGTTTTAGTTAAAGTTATCAGTTATGACAACGAAAAACGCCACTTGTCTTTATCTATCAAGGCAGCTACTCCAGATCCTTGGGAAGAGATCATAAATGATGGGCTAGAAGTTGGTGACACTATCAAAGTTACAGTTAGCAATATTGAGCCTTATGGCGCATTTGTTGATCTTGGAAATGATATTGAAGGATTTTTGCATATATCTGAAATTTCATGGGATAAAAATATCAAAAATCCAAAAGATCACATCAATGAAGGTCAAGAGATTGATGTTGAGGTTATCGAGATAGATGCAAAAGGACACCGCCTAAGAGTAAGCCTTAAAAATTTACTTCCAAAGCCATTTGATGAGTTTAAAGCTAAATTTAAAGAGGGTGACGTAGTAAAAGGCGTTGTGACAACTATCACAAATTTTGGTGCATTTGTTAGAGTGGGTTGCGTTGAAGGCTTATTGCACAATGAAGATGCATCTTGGGATAGAAACGATAAATGCAAAGACATGTTTAAAGCTGGCGACGAGCTTGAAGTAAAAATCATCAAAATTGATAGCGCTGAACAAAAAGTTTCACTCAGCCTAAAAGATCTAAAACAAAGTCCAGTTCAAGTATTTGCTGATAAATTTAATGTAGGCGATATCGTAAAAGGAACAATTCGCGACATTAAAGACTTTGGCGTGTTTGTAGAGCTTGGTGATAACGTTGATGCGTTGATCCGCAAAGAAGATTTAGGTAGTGTAGATGTTAGTACACTTAAGATCGGCGATGAGATCGAAGCAGCTATCGCATTTATCGATGAGAAGAAAAATAGAATTCGCCTAAGCATACGCCGTTTAGCAAAACAAAAAGAGCGTGAAGTGTTAAATGAGATCAATGATAACGATGATAAAGTAACACTTGGCGATATTATAAAAGAACAATTACTTTAGTTTAAATGGGCAGACGCGTACTTTTATTAGTAGTTGTCCTGCTATTTGTAATATTGGGTTTGGTTGGAATTTCTCTTGTTAAATTTGCAAGTGTAAATTTCAGTCAAATACCTGAAGAAAATATCACAAATGAGCAAAATTTAACCAAAAATACAACTAGCAATATTAACTGGATGAGTGAGCTAGCAACTATTAGAAAAAGAGATTATGTGCTGCCTGTAAATGAAATTTTTATAGAATACAACCGACCCAAAATAGAAAAACCAAAGATTACTGCATATGAGCTTTTGATAGATAAAAATGATATCTATTCAATGTTTTGTTTGATGCAGACTTTAAGAAAAAGTGAGGTCGATTTTACTGTTGTAAAAGATGGTGCAAAAAGCCAGATATTTTTAAATACTCAAGACTCTAAACTTCTACAAAATATCATTTTAGAACTAAGAGTTTATGATATCCACTCAAGTGTGAGAGAGGTAAAATTATGAAAACTATCATTGTTTGTGATGCGATACATCCAGTAGGTTTTGAACTTTTAAAAAAAGAGCAAGATATAAATGTAATAGACGCAGTTAATACTCCCAAAGATGAACTTTTAAAAATTTTAGGCGAGGCTGATGTTGCTATAACAAGAAGCTCAACTGAAGTAAACGAGGCCTTTTTAAACGCTGGTAAAAAACTAAAAGCTATTGTTAGAGCTGGTGTTGGTGTAGATAATGTCGATATAGAAGGATGCTCAAGGCGTGGCATAATAGCTATGAACGTTCCAACTGCAAACACTATTGCTGCAGTTGAGCTAACAATGGCGCATATGCTAGCTTCAGCTAGATCTCTTGAATACGCTCATAATGATCTAAAGCTAGATAGAATTTGGAAGCGTGAGAAATGGTATGGGGTTGAACTTTTTAAGAAAAAGCTTGGCGTGATCGGCTTTGGAAATATTGGCTCGAGAGTAGCCGTTCGTGCAAAAGCTTTTGGTATGGAGATCATCGCTTATGATCCATATATTGATCCATCTAAAGTTATCGATATGGGCGGTACTTATACTAAAAATTTTGATGATATTTTAGCATGTGATTTTATCACGATACATACGCCAAAAACTAAAGAGACGACCAATATGATAGGCGCTAAAGAGATCGCAAAAATGAAAGATGGCGTAAGACTTATAAACTGCGCTAGAGGTGGTCTTTATAACGAAGAAGCGCTTTATGAAGGACTAAAAAGTGGCAAGATAGCATTTGCCGGTATTGATGTTTTTACAAAAGAGCCAGCAACTGATCATCCACTTCTTGATCTAAACAATGTAAGTGTCACACCGCATCTTGGAGCAAATACACTTGAGTCACAGCGAAATATCGCAGTAGAGGCAGTCGAGCAAGCTATTTTAGCAGCTCGCGGTATAAGCTATCCAAATGCGTTAAATTTACCTATAAAAACAGAAGATCTACCGCCATTTGTTGAGCCTTATATCGATCTTACAAGCAAGATGGCATTTCTTGCTGCACAGATAAATAAAAGCGTTATCAAGGCCATTCGTATCGAGACTCACGGTCAGATTAGCGAATATGCAAATTCAATGCTAACTTTTGCAATCGTAGGTGCTTTAAAAGAGAGTCTTGGTGATGCGATAAATTACGTAAATGCTAAATTTTTATGCGATGAAAAAGGCATAGTGACTGAAACTAGCCTTGGTGGAGATAGTATTTTTAAAAATAAAATCACTGTTCGCTTAACTACTGAAAATGGTATTGTAACCGTAGGTGGAACGGTATTTGGTGAAAATCAGCAACGTATCGTAACGATAAATGGCTTTAAGACCGACTTTAAGCCAAAAGGCAAGATGATCATCTTTAAAAACCATGACGTGCCAGGCGTTATTGCTCAGATTAGTAAAATTTTAGCTGATGAAAAGATTAATATCGCAGACTTCCGCCTTGGTAGAGATGATCACAATATGGCACTTGCTGTTATCTTGGTTGATGAACATATAAAAGCAGAAACGTTAGAGAGGCTAAACGCACTTGAAGCTTGCGTTTGGGCTCAATACGCAGTTATATAAAATTTTGAAAGGATAAAAAATGGCTTCATATTCAATGGGCGATCTAAAAAAGGGACTAAAGATCGAGATCGACGGCGTTCCTTATAAAATCGTAGAATATCAACACGTTAAACCGGGTAAAGGTGCAGCTTTTGTTCGTGCAAAAATCAAATCTTTTATCGACGGAAAAGTGCTTGAAAAGACTTTTCACGCAGGCGATAAATGCGAACAACCACATCTTGAAGAAAAAGAGATGCAGTACCTTTATGACGATGGTGAATATTGTCAGTTTATGGATACGGTTACTTATGAACAAGTTGCTATTAGCGATGAGGATGTGGGTGATGTTAAAAAATGGATGATCGATGGCATGATGGTTGAAATTTTATTTCACAATGGCAATGCAATCGGCGTTGAAGTGCCACAAGTAGTTGAGCTAAAGATAGTTGAGACTCCACCAAATTTCAAGGGTGATACGCAAGGTGGTAAAAAGCCAGCTACTCTTGAGAGTGGTGCGGTAGTTCAGATACCATTTCACGTACTTGAGGGCGAGGTTATCCGTGTAGATACTGTTCGTGGCGAGTATATCGAGCGTGCGAATAAATAAAGCAGCTTAATCTTTCTTACTAAATTTACGTTTAGTAGGCCTAATGCTTAGCTAAAGTCACTATTTAAAAAGTATTGGCTTTAGCAAAAACTTCATTTCATACATTGTAAAATTTCAAGTAGCACTAGTATATAGAATGCATAAAATTTTTATGCTCGATAAAAATCAAATATGGCCAAACATCAGCTAGTAAAATCTTTAAGAATCAAAAAATATATAAAAAAATGAAAATTCTTAGCAAGATAGACTAATGTTTTAATTATAAAATTTTTATATCAAGATAGTAGAATTGCAAGTTAAAAATGGGAAAAAACGAGACGGTTTCCCGTCTCGGTAGCTAGCATTAAGCCGACTTTTCTTTGAGATATTTGTTTATAAGAGTTGTGATCTCTTCACCGTGAGGAAATCTCGCTTCATCATTTCCGATGCGATCTTTCTTAGAAAATATAACATCTCCATCAACCTCGACGATGAAATTTCCACCATCACCTATAACCTTTTCGACTCTTGCATCACTAAAGTTCGCTTTTATTTCATCTTCTACACGAGAAGCTACCGGACGATAGTTTCAAGAGTTGCAGTAAATAATTTTTACTTGCATGCTCTGTCCTTTCTTGTGAAATAAGCCAATATTATATAAAATTTTACTTAACAAATAAAACATATTATTGTAAAGGATAAATTTATGAAAAAAGTTGCTGTGATTTTAGCTGATGGATTTGAGGAGATAGAAGCACTAACTTCTGTTGATGTTTTACGTAGAGCTGGAGCGATAGCTTCTATTGTTGGGCTAAATGACGTAAACATCAAAGGATGTCACAATATAAGTGTAAAGGCTGATGTGACACTTCGCGAGATGAAGGAGCTAGACTACGATGCGATCGTCCTTCCTGGGGGACTTCCAGGAGCTAGCAATCTAGCAAACGATACAAGGCTCAAAGCAATCTTGCAAAATTTTGATAAAAGCAATAAGCTTATTTGTGCCATTTGTGCTGCTCCTATGGTGCTTGAGAGTGCTGGTGTGCTAAAAGATCATTTTGTTTGTTATCCAGGATTTGAAGAAAATGTAAGAAGTGATAAAAGGGGCTATGATAACGGCAAGAGTGTATTGAAAGATCAAAATATTATTACAGCAAAAGGTCCTACATTTTCAATAGAATTTGCACTTTTTATAGTTAAAAATTTACTTGGCGATGAAGCCTATCTTCAAGTAAAGAATGATTTACTTTATAAATAGCTTATAAAGATAAAATAATTTTTTATTTAATTATTTTTTTTAAACTTAAGGTTAGATTTTGTTTAGTGATAGTTATAGAAGCTCTATATATACGAGTTTGTGGCTTTTAAGAATATTTTTTAAAAAAATATAATAAATTTTTGATTTTTTACATCTTTTTGACGAAAATTAGCTATTATCACACTAACCGAATAAATCGGTAATTTTTTTAAGGAACACTCCTGTGAATATTTATGTAGGAAATTTGTCGTATAGAACGACAGAGGCAGAATTAAAGGAAGCCTTTGCACAATTTGGTGAAGTAAGGCGAGCAAAAATAGTAAAAGATAGAGAAACTGATCGCTCAAAAGGCTTTGGCTTTGTTGAAATGGACGATGCAAATGAGGGACAAAAAGCTATAGACGCACTAAATGAAAAAGAACTAGGCGGACGTACTTTAAGGGTAAATGAGGCTAGACCAAGGGATTAATGACTATTTGCCACCAAATGGTGGCATAGCATCCCGCATAGCTCCTACTCCTAGTGGTTTTTTGCATGCTGGCAATGCTTATAACTTCATCCTAACTTATCTTTTGACACGTTCGGTAAATGGCATTTTGCACTTACGTATTGATGACTATGACCTTAGTAGATACCGGTGTGAGTTCGTTCAAAATATCTTTGATGTTTTAGAATTTTTGGGGCTTGAATACGATAAAGGTCCAATTAACGTAAGTGACTTTGAGCGTAATTTTAGCTTCAAAATAAGAGCTAAAAGATACGAAGATGTACTTGAAAAACTAGATGAAATTTATATCTGCGAATGTTCTAGAGCTACAAAGAATGCCTATAAAAACGGCATTTACACTAAAATTTGTAAAAATAAAAATCTAAAATTTATAAAAGACAATACTGCCATTAGACTAAGCGTAGATGAGGGCGACCCTCTTGGTAAGCTTGTGGCAGAGCAAATGGGCGATTTTGTGATTTACAAAAAAGATTTTACTCCTGCTTACAACTTTGCAAGCGTGATAGATGACGAGGATATGGGTATAAATTTGGTTGTTAGAGGCGAGGATCTAAAGGCTTGCACGCTAGCTCAAAGATACCTTGCAAAAAGGCTAAATTTTAACTTTTATAATGCTAATTTTATTCATCATAAGCTACTTTTAAAAGATGGCAAAAAGCTCTCAAAAAGCTCAAAATCGCCACCAATTAATCTAAAAGATAGCCCGCAAATTTATTACAAAATTTTAGCAAATGATCTTGGTTTGGATATAAAATCAACGGACAAAATCCAAAACCTACTTTATGAGTTTAAGCTAAAAAATATAGCCAAAAATTTTTTGCAAAGTAAGAGCTAAATTTATACTATATATGCAGTCTGTCCCCGCCCTGATCTTTTGCTTTGATTAGCCATGTGTTGCTTTGATTATCTAAGCTTTGTTTCGAAAAATGCACTAAAAAGCGAGTTTATGCCCTGCTTTGTAAATTTCTCCATTATCTTTTCGATCTGCGGTTTTTCTTGCCAGACTGGCTCATCTACGAGGCTCATTTTTGCTAGCTTATTTTGAGCGTCTATGTAGCTACCAAGGCTGTCAATTAGCCCCATTTTTAGGGCATTGTGAGCCAAAAAGACCCTTGCGTTTGCCCACTCGTCTTTTTTGTTGATGTCTAAATTTCTAGCCTCTGCCACGTCACTTACAAAGAGCATGTAAGCGTCATTTACGAGCCCTTGCAAGCTCTCACGCTCCTGCTTGCTCCAGCTCCTCATAAAGGTGCCAGCCTCTTTAAACTCGCCAGCCTTCACCACCTGCTCGCTCACGCCTAAGTTTTTGGCTAAATTTTCGATGTTTGCCCCTTGCATGATGACGCCGATCGAGCCTATGAAAGCACCTGGATTTGCTACGATAGTGTCGGCATTTACGCCAGCGTAGTAGCTGCCACTCGCCATGTTGCCAGCTGCGTATGCGAGCACTTTTTTGCTCTCTTTTAGCCTCTTGACCGCCATGGCTAGCTCCACGCTAGGACTTAGTGCACCGCCTGGACTGTCGATGTAAAGCAGCACACCTTTGATGTTGCTATCAAGCCTTGCTTTTTCGAGTGCATCTAAAATTTCACTAGTATCCATTATCGTGTCCGTGATGTCGATGCGGGCTAAATTTGGCTCTTTCATCTTGCTATCTGGCGCGAAAATAAAAAATAAGATGAGCAAAAATATGAGCGCCTTAAAGTAGTTATTTATAAATTTAAAAATTCCCAAAATTCCTCTAAAAATAAGCCTTAAAATTTGCAAATTTTGCCTCCGATATATAGTTTTTTAGCCTCGTTTGTATGAAGTATTAGCTGAAGTATTAGCTCGCTATCATCGCACTTTAGGTCGTTATAGACCGCAAGATCAGCCGCACGTCCTGCTTTTATCTCACCGTTATTTGTCCTAAGTGCTTTTGCGCCCCCGTGCGTTGCAGCGACAAAAAGCCTGGTGGCAAGTTCATTTAGATTAAGGCTAGCGTGGGTAAATAGGGCAGCTCTTAGTTCATGCCAGAAATTTAGGCTGATATTTGAGCTAAGGCCGTCTGTGCCGATATTTAAGCTGACATCATTTTTAAAAATTTCTTTTAAATTTAGCGCCTTTTTGCCAAGTAGCCTATTTGAAACGGCACAGTGTGTCACGCTGTGATGAGGCCTAAATTTAGCAAAATCGCTCACATAAACGCAGTGCGTGAAAAGTGTATTTATCTCACGAAACATCGCAAAATAGCCATTTGTGTCATACATCGGCTTTGGATCAGGGTTAAATCTTAAAAGATGCTTTTTAAAGCCACCACTGCCGTGCTCTAGCCACTGCTTTTCAGCCTTGCTTTCTAAAAAGTGCGTGCTAACAAGAAGATCGTCTTTTTTAGCTATCTCAAGGGCGGCTTTAGCAAGCTTTAGGTGCACAGAGTAGGGCGAGTGCAGCGAGATAGCTGGGGTGAAATTTTGGCTTTTATAGCTCTTTGTTTTTTCAAATTTAGCTAAGAAATTTTGCAAATTTTGCTCACTCATCCGCTCGCTCGAGCCTAAAATTTCACTAAAAAGCACTACTTTTAGCGGACTAGCGGCTAAAATTTCAAGCTCAGAGCCAAAGCTAGAGATCTCGCCAATGGCGCAAACTCCGCTTTTTAGCATCGAATTTATAGCTTTATTCATAGCCTTTTTAACGTCCATTTTGGCTAGCTCGCCGCCTTTATCGACGATAGAGCCAAGCCACTTTATAAAGTCGCCATATTTTAGCGTGCTAACATTTGAGCTAAACTCCAAATGAACGTGCGTATTTACGAACGCTGGGGCGATCACACTCTCACCAAAGTCGTAAATTTTTGCATCTTTAAATTTTTTTTGCGCCTCTTTTTCGCTTGTAATTTCTAAAATTTTATCATTTTCAATAACAACACAAGAATTTCTTAAAATTTTTGGATTTTCTCCGCCAGTGATTATTTTTTTTGCTTTTAAAATTTCCACATTTGAGCCTTAAATTTTTGTTATTGTAGCGAAAATTTAGGAACGAAAATGTATAATTTGGGCTATTTAATCAAAAAGGAGTGACATGGATAAGAAGCTAAAAATAATGGTCATCCAAGGCCCAAATATTAACATGCTTGGCGCTAGAGAGCCAGGAATTTATGGCGTTATGAAGATGGAAGATATCCACTCTCAAATGAAGATCGTTGCCGATCAAAATGACGTTGAGATCGAGTTTTTTCAAAGCAACCTTGAGGGCGAGCTAGTCGATAAGATCCAAGAGTGCTTGGGCGATGCTGACGGCATCATCATAAACCCAGCCGCTTACACTCACACATCTATAGCTATCCGTGACGCGCTAAGTGCGGTTGCGCTGCCAGTTATCGAGGTGCATATCAGCAACGTTTATAGAAGAGAAGAGTTCCGCCACAAAAGCCTTATCGCGCCAGTTGCAGCAGGTCAGATCGTGGGCTTTGGACCAGTCGGCTATCATTTAGCGATGATAGGCATGCTTCAAATTTTTGAACAAATCAAAGCAGTAAGAGCAAATCAAAAAGCACAATGAATTTCATCTTAAAGGACGAAAACGCCGTATTTTACGAGTGCGGATATAGCTGTGACAATGAGTTTTTGCTATGCGTTGATGGCGTGAAATACTTTTTCACGGACGCGAGGTATTATTTCGAGGCAAAAAGCTGCGTAAATGCAGGCGTGGTCGTTCTTTTAGCACAGAGAAATTTAATAAGCGAGGTCAGGGCATTTTTAAGAAAGATAAAGCCAAGTAGCCTCGTTTTTAACCCAGATGAGCTAAGCCTAAGTGAGTTTAATGCGCTTAGCAAGGGTTTTAAGATAAATTTCAAGCCAAAGGCAAATTTCTCCAGGCTAAAGAGAATTTGCAAAAGCGAAGATGAGATAAAAATTTTAAAAAAGGCTAGCGAATTTGGAGCTAAATGCTTTAATGAATTTGCTAAATTTGTGCGTGAAAATGGCGAAGGGATGAGCGAAAAAGAGCTTCATTTTAACGCCTCGCTTATCTTTAGACAAAAAAACGAGTTAGGTCTTAGCTTTGATCCGATCGTAGCGATAAACGAAAATGCCGCAAAAGCACACGCGTTGCCTGGAGATAAAATTTTAAAAAAAGGCGATTTGCTGCTACTTGACGCTGGGGTGAAATTTAAGCGTTACTGCTCTGATCGTACCAGGACTGCTTGCTTTGATGAAAATTTTAACTTCTCAAAGGAGCAAAAATTTAAAAACGCAAAGATGCAAGAAATTTATGAGATCGTAAAAGAGGCTCAGGCTGCTGCGATAAAGGTCGCAAGAGCTGGAGTTAGGGCGTGCGAGATAGACCTTGCAGCAAGAAGCGTGATAGCAAGGGCTGGATATGAAAAGGCTTTTTTTCACTCGACAGGACACGGCGTGGGTGTCGATATACACGAGCTTCCAGTCATCTCAGCAAGGAGCGAAACGCTCATAAAAGAGGGCATGGTCTTTAGCGTGGAGCCTGGAATTTATCTAGAAAATGAATTTGGCGTGCGTATCGAAGACGTAGTGGTCGCAAGAGAAGGTGGGTGCGAAATTTTATGAGGCTAGCTGGAGCAAGAAAGATCGTAAAAAGCCGTTTTTGCCCTAGTTTTTTTCATAAAAGAGATGAGTTTAAGTATGAGGCGCTAGTTGGCATGGGTGGCAACATCGGCGATAGCGCAAAGAGGTTTGATAAATTTATAAGAGCGATTACAAGTGATAGCAGGTTTCATGTAGTTGAAGTCTCGCCGATCCTTATAAATGCGGCGTTTGGCTACGAAGCGCAGGATGACTTTAGTAACGCTGTTATAAATTTACAAACATCTATGAGCCCTAGAGAAACTCTAAAAATTTTGGGGCACTATGAGAGTAAATTTAAGCGCGTGAGGACATTTAAAAATGCACCACGTACGCTTGATTTGGACATTTTGTATTTTAGTAAAAAAGTCTATAAGACGCCGCGCCTTATCGTCCCGCACCCAGGAGCCGATAAGAGGCTTAGCGTGATCGTGCCACTAGGGATTATGAGAGGTTAAAAGGATATAAATGGCTACAAAATTTCATACTTTTACAGGCGAGAGTACCATCGAGGCTTTGAAAAAGGCTCAAGAAGCGTGCGGCGAGAAGGCCATACTCGTCACTACAAAACAAATTCAAGCCAAAACGATAAATAAAAAACCGATTTATGAAATTTTAGTAAGCGTCGAAGAAGACGACGTAAAGCAGCCTCCAAAACCAAATACAAAAGCTATAAACTATGAAAATGCCTACTCTAAATTTAATAAAAACTATGAGCCTGCTAAGCCAAAATTTGAGATAAAAGAGGAGCCTGCTAAATTTGAGGCAAAGACAACCTCGCCTGAGCCTTATGACCCAAATGAGAGCGTGCTTTTAAATATCTCAGACGTCGCAAAAGAGATAAGTGCGATCGCAAATGTCGATATGAACGAGATCAAAGAGCCAAACACAAATGGCATGAATAAAAAAATAGACGACGTAGCCAAACAAGTAAGCGTGCTAAGCGAGAAAATAGGGCTCATAACTGACATGATCTGGGACGAAAAAGCACCAAATCGCAACAATCTCTCGATCCCACCAGAGTTTGCTAGCATCTACAAGCTCGCAAAACAAAGCGGCATGAAAGATGAGCATTTAGAGGCTATCATGCAAACGACGCTTGAAAATTTGCCAGTCTCAATGAAGAGCAATCCAACTGCTGTAAAGAGATATTTCTACTCGCTTTTGCGAAATATGCTACCTTGCAGAAAAGAGCCAAGTGATAAAAAACAACGTATCATGATGCTAGTTGGTCCAACTGGAGTTGGTAAGACTACGACTCTTGCAAAGCTAGCGGCTCGTTTTGCTTACGGCAATGAAAAGCGCTATAAAACAGGTATCATCACGCTTGATACATATCGTATCGGAGCGGTTGAGCAGTTATTTCAATATGCTAAAATGATGAAGTTGCCTATTCTCGATGTTATCGAGATAGATGACTTTCAAAATGCTATAAAGCAGCTTAATTATTGTGATGTGATACTTATTGATACGACTGGAAATTCGCAGTATGACAAAGAAAAGCTTGAAAGGCTTGATAAATTTTTAAAGCATAGCGGCGCAAAGATCGATGTAAATTTGGTCCTTTCGGCTGGCTCAAAGGTTGAAGATCTAATAGAAATTTATAATGGATTTTCATTTTTGGATATTGACACGCTGATAATCACAAAATTTGATGAGACAAAAATTTTTGGCAACGTCTTTTCGCTGATATATGAGACAAATACGCCGGTTAGCTACTTTAGCGTGGGCCAAGAGGTGCCTGATGATCTTGTGGAGGCAAAGAGCGAATTTTTAGTAGAGTGCGTGTTTGACGGCTTTACAAGGCAAAAGGCTAACGATGAATAACCAAGCGCAAAAACTACAAAATTTAGTCCAGTCTCAAAGCAAGAGTAAAAATACGCATTTTATTGCGATAACTAGCGGTAAAGGCGGTGTTGGTAAGAGTACGATAAGTGCAAATTTAGCAAATGTCTTATCAAAAAATGGCTACAAAGTAGGGCTATTTGACGCTGATATCGGCCTTGCAAACCTTGACGTCATCTTAAATGTAAAAATGGGTAAAAATTTACTTCACGTGCTAAAAGGCGAGTGCAGCCTAAAAGATATCTTGATACCTATAAATAAAAATTTGATCCTCATCCCTGGCGAAAGCGGCGATGAAATTTTGAAATTTAACAATCAATTTTTATTTGAGAGGTTTTTAGATGAGGCGAGAGAGCTTGATGAGCTTGATTTTTTGATCATCGATACTGGAGCTGGCATAGGTGGTAGCACGCAGCTATTTTTAGAGGCAGCTGATGAGGTCGTGGTGGTGACTGTGCCTGATCCTGCGGCGATAACTGATGCATACGCTGTCATAAAGATCGTCTCAAGGTTTAAAAATAGCGAGCTTTTGCTTTTAAATATGGTAAAAAATGAAGCAGAAGCGACTAGAATTTATGAAAATATCAAACGCGTTGCTAATGCAAATATCGGGCCTAGCTTAAATTTAGAGCTTATAGGATTTGTGACTTCTGATAAGAATGTTTCAAGAAGTATAAAACAACGAACGCTTTTTACAGACGACGCTGCTTATGCTGAGCCTAGCGCTCAGATAAAACAGATAGCTTCGAATTTACTTTATAGGTTGGAACGAAAAGTGCTTAACGATGAGCAAAGCAGGAGCTTTGGGGGCTTCTTTAAGCGTTTGATAGAACAATTTTGATGGAGATTGAGCTTTGCGTGCAGAAAATTTTATAGCATTTTTTACGGTTTGTGGTTTTTTTGTAGGTATAGTTTTTACCTTGTTAAAGGTGAGTGAGCCTATCGAAATGCTAGTTTATACACTAGTTATTACTTTGTTTTTTTATCTTATAATTCACATTGTTATCATGAACTACATCGATGTGAAAAGGGCTTTAACTAAAATTTTTGACAAACAAAAACACGAAGAGATCGCGGACTATCTCATCTCTGAGCTAAATACTAGAGAAAAGCGTATGGAAAATATAATGGTAAAAATGACTGCTGAAAATTTTGATTCTGGTAAACGAAATGCACGAGTTAAAGCAAAAGCAGCTTAACGCTTATAAAAATACGATAAAAAAGGAACAAGACGAAATCGTCTTAAAATACATGCCAGCACTGCGTGCTATGGCGTTTAGACTTAAAGAGAGGTTGCCATCAAGCATAGATACAAATGACCTGATAAGCATTGGTGTTGAAGAGATGATAAAACTTAGCAGGAAGTATGACAAGGAGCAAAATGACTCTTTTTGGGGTTATGGCAAAAAGAGAATTTATGGCTCCATGCTTGATTATCTAAGGACGCTTGATGTTGTTAGCAGAAGCGATAGAAAGCTAGTAAAGAGCATAAATAGTGAGATAGATAACTATTTTAATGAATTTGAAGAAGAGCCAAGCGATGAGTATTTGGCCGAAAAGCTTAATGAAGATATTGAGAAGATAAGAGAGGCAAGAGGTGTTAGCGGTATCATTACTATCTTACCAATAGACGAGCAAATGGAGCTAATTGGTCAAAATGATGTCGAGAAAAGCATTGAGAGAGAGGATCTCATTTTAAAAATAGAAGAAGCTTTAAAAGATTTTGACGAAAGAGATCAGATGTTGGTTCAGCTTTATTATTATGAAGAGCTAAATTTAAAAGAGATAAGCCAGATCATGAATATTAGCGAGAGTAGAATTTCACAAATTCATAAACGTTTGCTTGATCGTATTAGGCGTAGCTTGGGGGTTTAATGGCTGATATTTTAAGTCAAGAAGAGATAGACGCGCTACTTGAAGTTGTTGATGAAGACGGCGATACGAGTAATATCGAGGTCGAAGAGAGATCGCAAGGCGAACAAAAACAGATTATTATTTATGATTTTAAGCGTCCAAACCGCGTTAGTAAAGAGCAACTCCGTGCGATAAAAGGCATCCATGATAAGCTTGCTAGAAATTTGGCTAGTCAAATTTCTAGTGTGATGAGAAGTATTGTCGAGATCAGACTTCACAGTGTTGATCAGATGACTTATGGCGAATTTTTGATGAGTTTGCCAAGCCCAACGAGCTTTAACGTCTTTTCTATAAAACCGCTTGATGGAAACTGTGTTTTGGAGATAAATCCAAGCATTGCCTTTCCGATGATAGATCGTTTGCTTGGCGGAACTGGTGAAAATTTTGAGGCAAATAGAGAACTAACCGACATTGAAGTAAATTTGCTTGATGCGGTACTTAGAATGATCATGCAGCGTCTTAAAGAGAGCTGGTCGATGATAACTGATATGTACCCAAATGTGGAAGCTAAGGAGAGCAGTCCAAATGTCGTACAGATCGTCTCTCAAAATGAGATCGTCATCATGGTCGTTATGGAGATCATAGTTGGTGGCTCAAGCGGTATGATAAATTTATGCTATCCAGTCATCTATCTTGAACCGATACTCTCACGCCTTGCAAACAGGGACATTATGCTTGGTGAAACGAGTGCAAAAAAAAGTAGAAACAAAGAGCTAAAAACACTTATCGGACGAGCAGAAATTTTATATGAAGCCATACTTGGCAAATCGATCATCAGCGTAAATGAGTTTTTAAATTTAAAAGAAGGCGATATTTTAAGGCTTGATAGAGGAGCTGATGATAAGGCGATCGTTTGTATCGATAAAAAAGAAGTTTTCTTAGCTGAAGTTGGGCTTCATAGATTTAGAAAATCTATAAGGATTGAGCAGTTAATACGCTCTGATAAAGATGAGATCAAAAATATCTTAGAAAAATACGAAGAAGAGCGAAAAGCAAAGCTGATGGCGTATGAAGCTAATGAGCGCAAAATGGAAGAAGAAGAGGACGATGAAAATGATGAATGATTTTTTTAATATATTTTCTAACGAATTAAAAGCTACTATCGAAGGACTTACGGGCAGAGCTCCAGAGGTTGGTGAAAGAAATGAATTTGATGCACCAACGCAAAATGGCATAAAACCGCCTGTAGTGATGGCCAATATCTCTTTAAGTGGCGATATCAATGCTAAAACAGAGATAGTATGCACTCCGGTTTTAATAAGTGCCATTAGCGAATGGATGATGGGCGAAGAGGAAATTTCAAAGAATGAAAATTTAGGCAGTGATGAGCTTGACGCCGCAAAAGAGATATTTTCAAACCTTTTTAGTGCTTTTAGTACATCCTTGGGTGCTCAAAAGGGCATGCCAAAGATAAATTTTGAAGTAATAAATGTAAATTTTTTAGATGAAAATTCTTCGCTTGATTTTAGTGTTTATGAAAAGTTATTTTTATTTAATGTCAAAATCGAAGATCTAAGTGAGCATATCGGTTTTGCTTGCGATCATTCGCTGATGAAATTTTTTGAGCCAACAAAGACCGAAGCACCAGCTGCACCAGCAAGCACTCCTCACGTAGCTAAGGGCGATTTTAGCGCTGAAGAGATGAGAAATATCGGCCTTATAATGGATGTTAGGCTGCCTATTCGTGTTCGTATCGGCTCAAAAAGAATGCTCTTAAAAGATGTGCTTACCATGGATATTGGCTCAGTTATCGAGTTAAATCAATTAGCAAATGATCCGCTTGAAATTTTGATCGGCGATAAGGTAATAGCTCTTGGCGAAGTTGTCATAATCGATGGAAACTTTGGCATCCAGATCACTCAGATAGGCTCAAAACGCGAGAGGCTTCAACAGTTAAAATAATGAATAATGAATTAGTTAGTGATCTTTTAAATTTTCCAAACGTCTTAAAATATAAAAATAAAAATGTTACCTTCTTTGGCTCGGCTAGATTTGATGAAGAAAATTTCTACTGCAAAAAGGCTTATGAACTAGCTTATAAGCTAAACGAGCTGGGATATGCCATCTTAACTGGTGGCGGGGACGGCATAATGAGAGCTGCAAACAAGGGCGCGTTTGATAGTGCAAAATCGCCAAGCATAGCCCTAAATGTGAGGCTTCCGTTTGAACAAAATACAAATCCTTACGTTACGGCAAAATATCTTTTTTCAAATTTAAGCCCAAGAAAATTTGCACTTACCGATCGCTCAGTCGCATTTGTCGTCTTTCCTGGTGGCTTTGGCACTCTTGATGAACTTTTTGAAATTTTAGTACTTGCTCAAGTTGGTAGTAAAAAAGTAAAAATTTTTCTTTTTGGGAGTGAATTTTGGCAAGGGCTTGATGAGTTTATAAAAAATACGCTAGTTAGCCAAAAAACAATAAAAAAAGAAGATATAAATTTATACAAAATCACCGATGATTTAGAGCTTATTGCAAACGAAATTTTGGCTATTTAAAAATAAGATATAAAATATCCCCTTTTAAATTTCAAAGAGGTAAAAAATATGAAAATAATGGTCGCAATGAGCGGTGGTGTAGATAGCACTATGACGGCTAAATTTCTACAAGAAGCTGGTCATGAAGTGCAAGGTTGCTATATGATGCTACATCAAAAGCCAGGATATCACGAAGAAAATATCAGAAAAGTAAAAAAAGTAGGCGAGTATCTTGGCATAAAGGTGCATATTTTGGATCTGCAGGATAAATTTAACGAGTTTGTCTATGATCCTTTTGTGAAGCTCTATAAAGAGGGCAAGACGCCAAATCCTTGTGCTTTGTGCAATAAATTTATAAAACTGGGTGCGTTGCTTGATTTTGCAAAGGCAAATGGCTGTGAGAAGCTTGCTACTGGGCATTATGTGCAAGTTATTGATGGATTTATCACATGTGCAAAAGATCCTAGCAAGGATCAAAGCTACTTTTTAGCTCAAGTGCCAAAAGAGATATTAAAAGATGTTATTTTCCCGCTTGGGGATAAATTTAAAAAAGATATAAAAGAGCTTGCAAGAAGTGTAAAAGTGCTTGAAGAATTTGCTACGCAGGCAGAAAGTAGTGAAATTTGCTTTGTGGAAGATACTTATATCGAAGTTTTAAATAAGCATTACAATACAAATTTGCCAGGAAACGTAGTTGATAAAGACGGCAAAATAATCGGCCGCCACCAAGGCTATATGCACTATACTATCGGTAAGCGCCGTGGTTTTGAGGTTTTTGGCGCCCATGAGCCACATTTTGTTATAAAGATAAATGCCGATAAAAACGAGATCGTTGTAGGAACAAAAGATGATTTGGCTCAAAAAGTAGTCGAGCTTGAAAACGTAAATTTGTTTATAGATAAAGATAAATTTGAGTGCGAAACTAAGATAAGATATAGAAGCCCTAAACTTGATGCTTTTGTTGAGGTTGATAAAGAGAATAAAACAGCAAAACTAACGCTAAATCAAAATGCACTTGGTGTGGCACAAGGCCAGCTTTGTGTTATGTATGATGGCGATAAGGTTATTGCAAGTGGATTTATAAAAGGCTAGTTTTAGCCTTTTATAAAAATTTATTGGACCCTGTACGATTTTTTATAAATTAAGCTAAAATTTATTGACAAAACATATCTTTTCGTCTATAATACGAGCTCTTTTCAAGTGTTCCGGATTAGCTCAGCGGTAGAGTAGGTGACTGTTAATCACTTGGTCGCTGGTTCGAACCCAGCATCCGGAGCCATTCTTCTTCAAAAATCATTTTAAAATCCCGATTTTAACGATATTTCAAAAACTTTAAGTTTTCTTGTTTTTTGTATTTTTCCCCTTTATTTCCCCTCAGTTTTATTTAATATTTTAAAATTTTCTATTTTGCTCTAATGTGTTTTTATGTATATTATTTTTTGTTTTTAAAGAGTTGTAGATAAAAAACATAAAATGTTTTTACTCTAATTCACTACAAATTGCTCTAAAGAGCTATATTTTATAAAGAATTTCTAAAAATACCTCATTCTGTAATGAAAAAATATCCCAATTAGTATAATTAATAGTAAAAGCAAAAAGGATTTTTATGCTTGATAGTAATGAGTTTTTAAATACAGTACTACAAAGTCTAGAAAGACAGTTTCCATCTGTGCAAGCTCTAGATCGGAAGCAAACAGCCAAGGCGATTGGAATCGGACTTTCAACATTAGACTTACGCATTAAAGATGGCAGGAATTTGCCTAGATATATAAAAATAGGTGATGCTAAAAATTCAAGGATAGTTTTTCCTTTGCTTTCAATAGCTGAATTTTTAACAAATCAAAGGCAAAAGGTTCTATGATGAAGCAAAACAAAAAGAACAGACTCACTATAAGACTTGACGATAATGAACTTAATCAAGTGAATCTAAATGCTTCAATATCTGGGCTAAATAAATCGTCATATATAAGATATGTTTTAATAAATGCTAAGCCACCTATTCATAGATTTGATAAGGCAATGATAATTCAAGTGGCAAAAATAGGCAACAATATAAACCAAATTGCAAAGCATGTAAATATAGATAAAGTCATAGATGGTGTTGTTTTAAAACAAATAATTGATGTTAATAAAAAATTAGACGACTTAATGTTGCAAAAACAAAATCCAAGAAGTTAAGTATGTTAGTAAAATTCTTTAAAACTAAAAACGGTGGTAGTGTTGCTGGTATCAACTATCTTTTGAATCATAGAGTAAAAGATGGGACGGCATTCGTTTTGAAAGGTAGCGAAGTGATTACTAGGCAGATAGTATCTAATGTTACTAAAAAACAAAAACTCTGTATTGGTTGCTTAAGTTTTGAAGAAGCCGACATTGATTTGGATGTCAAGCAAAAGGTTATAGATGAATTTGAAACGTTGCTTTTTGGAGAATACAAAGAGAGATTTAATATCCTTTGGGTTAAACATATTGATAAAGGTCGGCTTGAGTTAAATTTTGCCATACCAAAAATTGATTTAGAAAGCGGAATGGCTTTTAATCCATATTATGACAAAAAAGATAGAGCTTTAATAGACACTTGGCAAAACCTTGCAAATTTCAAATTCGGCTTTAGCGATCCAAAAGATCCAGCAAAAGCTCATATGCTTCAAGGATCAAGAAAAGAGGTTGGTGTTATCAAAGACTACATCGAGCTAGAAAAAATACTGACCGATAAATTTATAAATCAAGAATTTACTTGCAGAGACGACATTTTGAATGCTTTAAAAAGTAGCGACATAGATATAACTAGAGTCGGTAAAGACTACATATCGGTTAAATTACCTGGTACTAAAAAAGCTAAAAGATTCAAGGGGGACATATTTAGTGAAGAATTTAGAAATATTAAAAGCATGGAGCAACTCCGAAATAAAACTGAAACAAGAGCAACAGAATTTAGAAATAGAGCAGATGAACAAACGAATGTCGACGCTTCAGGACGAAGTTTTATATTTGCAAGGCAGTTTGAAACAAAAGAATCAAGAGAATTTAGAATTGTTAAATTTAAACAAAGCTTGTCAAAACGAGATCAAGAGCTTGCAAGACTCAAAAGAGAGCTCGACAAACAAATACAAGAGCAAGATAAGTGGCTTGAAGTCCAAGCTAACAGAGTGCCGAAGCGATGCAAAGTTTTTCGAAGCCATGTCTTGGATACTGATTGGTGTGCTAATAATACTAGTATTGATATACATATGGATCCCATATCTACAAAAGATCTGGCTTTAGCAAATAAATTAGCCAATGATGGTATAGATAAAACAAAATACAAATGGCAAGCAATAAATCATAAACACACTATTTTTAACGAAAGGATTTTTGATAATGACTTTACTAGAGCAAACATTGTTGGCACAATTAGAAGAAAAGGAGAAAAGGGAGCAAGATATCATAATGTTATTAGGGCAACTATTGTCGGAATTCAAGACATTAAAAGAGGAATTGATCAGTATAGAGACAGAATCAACAAACAATATAAATTCCTTATGTCAAGAGTTGGAAAATTTACAACTGCAACTAACGAACTTACAAAAAGAATCAAAGAATCAGACATTTTTGCAAGAGCAATATCAAGAACAACTAGAGAATTTGAAGAAGTTGCTAGAAAGTATGTGCTAAGTCGGATACAAAAAGATATTCGAATGGATGCGAATAGGATAAAACAGAGAGATATTTGTGATATAGGGATTGACTTTTGATTAGGAAATAAAATATAAATTTTTTATCTCCTAATCTATCTATGCTAATATAGGTGCAATGATTAGATCAGCTATCTATTTATAAATACCAAATTTTATTTATCTAGTTTTTTCAGCAAATAGTCAAGTGAGCCAGAATCACTATATTCTTTTTCATCGCTCTCATCTTGTGCCCAGTATTCAAAGCATTCAAGCTCTTTTAGTGCTTGCACTAGTTCTTTTTTCTCAAGATACTCATATCTAAGGCTTAGCACGCGTCTTAAAACCTCTCTTATAAATTTCCTGTCGCTGCTAAATTTTAGTGCCGTGCTTTTTAAAACAGCTATGACATTTTTTATAAACGCGTCGCCATATCGAGTATAATATGCCACGCCAAGCGCTTGAAACAGCATGATTTTCGCTTTATCAAAAATTTCATTTTTCATAGAAAATTTCAGCTATTTTTATGCAATTTAGCGTATCTTTTTTCAAAGTAGATCTCGCTATCCAAAAGGCCAAATTCGCTTGATATTTTATGCAAACATATATTTTCTTCTATGCTACAGCCATTATAAGTGTCAAATTTAGCATCAGGTCTTAAAAACCACTCAAATTTTATCTTTGCATTTTTACATATGACGTAAGTTTGCCAGCTTCAAATAACTCTTTTATCTGTCTGATCTTTTTCATCGCCACTCCTTTTTTGGATGAATTTTAAAATAAAAAATGGACAAATTTTATTCCTATTTTGCTGGTATAATCTCACAAAAAAGGACTTTGAAACAAAGACCTTTCTGACTATATTATAGAAATAAAACAAATTTTAAAGGCATAGACAATGGCATTATCTAAATCCCTCTACATCCGCGGTCTTCAGTGTGAAAAGAGCTTGTGGCTAAAAAAGAAAAGGCCTGGGGTTTTGCAAGCTCCAGATAATAGTGCGCAGGCGGTATTTGACACTGGTACATCAGTTGGCGAGCTAACCTGTGAGCTCTTTGGCGGCGGCGAGAGGATAGAGTACACGGGCGACTTTAGTGCGCAAATGGCAAAAACAAAAGAGCTTATAGAACGCGGCACAAAGGTGATCTACGAGGCTACTTTTTGCTTTGATGGCATCCTCGTGATGGTCGACATCCTCCGTATCTGCGAGGATGGCCTCATCATCAACGAAGTAAAGAGCTCAACCTCGGTAAAAGACGTCTATATCGATGATGCAAGCATCCAGTACTACGTCATTAGCTCGCTTGGCTACAAGGTGAGTGCCGTAAATATCATCCACATAGATAGCAGCTACATAAGAGGTGAGAAGCTCGAGCTTGAGAAGTTTTTTCACACCGAAGACGTGACTGAGCAAGTAAAGCAAAAACAAGTAGATATCCCTCAAATTTTAAGTAAATTTGACGAAATTCTTAGCAAAGACGTTGAACCGGAGATCGATATCGGAGCTCAGTGCGCTAACCCATATCCTTGCGACGCTTGGGAGTACTGCTGGCGCGAGCAGCGAGGCATCCCCGAGTATAGTATTTTTGATATTAGCGGCTTAAGAAGTAAAAAGAAATTTGAGCTTTACAAAAGCGGCATAGTTAAATTTGAAGATATAAAAGAGCTGGATAAATTTAACGCCTCCCAGCAGATCCAAATCCGCTCTGAGCTCTCAAAGGAGCAGATCATAGATAAAGAGGCTATCAAAGAATTTCTAGAGACACTTAGCTATCCACTCTATCACCTTGACTTTGAGACCTTTCAGCAGGCGGTACCTGAGTTTATAGGGCTTAGTCCATACGAGCAGATACCTTTTCAGTTCTCTATCCACAAAGAGGATGGCAAAGGAAATTTAGAGCATTTTGAGTTCTTGGCAGAGATCGGAGCCGATCCTAGATATGAACTAGCTTTAAATTTGATCAAATTTATCCCACAAGATGCCTGCGTGCTAGCCTACAACATGAGTTTTGAAAAAAGAGTGATAAGGCAGTTAGCTCTAAATTACCCTCAAATTTCAAATGAGCTTATGGCTATCCACGACAATATAAAAGACCTAATGGCGCCATTTGCGAGCAAGAGCTACTATCATCCAAAAATGCAGGGCAGCTACTCTATAAAGTACGTCCTGCCAGCTCTTGTGCCTGAATTTGAGTCGGCTTACAAGGATCTAAATTTGATCCACAACGGCGGCGAAGCGATGCAGGCATACGAAGCGATGACGCATATGTCGGCAGATGAGCGCAAGGCCTATAAAAAGGCACTTTTGGCATACTGCAAGCTAGATACTCTAGCGATGGTTAAAGTTTTAGAAAAACTGCGCGAATTGGTAAAATAGACAAAAAGTGTCTGATTTGCTAGTTATAATGTTTTAAAAATTTAAAGGAGAAAGTATGGATATAGAAAAATTTGAATCTATGTTAAAGCAAATCAAGATATTAAACGACAAACTTGAAGTCAAAAAGATGCGCGGAAATAATGACTACAACTTATTTTTGGCACTTTTAGATATAAATGATGAGGTTAGGTTACATTCTCGATTTATATATTCGCTTTTAGATACAAGTTCTCCACACTACCAAAAAGAGCTATTTTTAGAGCTTTTTATAAAAGCGTGCGGACTAGAGAATTTTGGGCTAAATCTGCAAACCGCAAAAGTCTATAAAGAGTACGAAAATATAGATATATATATAACCGACGGCACGAAGCATATTATCTTAGAAAATAAAATAAATGCTGGTGATCAAGAGGCTCAGATAAAAAGATATATAGAAACCATCCAAAAAGAAAATAACGGCGAGGCTGATATATACGTGCTATTTTTGTCTAAGAAAGGGCGCGCGCCTAGCGACTATAGTCTGGATGGATTAAAAATCAAAGACAGTAAAATTATAGATGAAAATAGCAACGAAGTGGCTAAATTTAAGGCTGTATCTTATAACAAAGAGATAATGAAATGGCTTGGCTCGTGTCTTGATGAGGCCGGGAATTTGGCAAATTTAGCCGCCGTGATATCGCAATACAAAAACGTCATTGAAAAAATTTATGGAACCTATAAAGGAGTAGAGATGGATACTGAGGAAATAAGTAAGATAATACTAGAGAACTATGATATAGTCGATGAAATAAGAAATAAATACTTTGATATAGCCAATGCAAAGAGACTTAATGAATTTATGTCAAACGTAAAGACTGAGCTTGAAAAAAGATTATCACAAGAATGGTGCGTAGAAATAGAAGAGGCTGATACTAGAAGGTATTTTGAACCTATAAGTTTTTATAAATATAGTTGGGGCAATGACCATATACTAACTTTTACTCTAGAATTTGACAATAGAAACTTTCTAAATCCATATATTGGCCTTGCTTATGATATGGATAAAATAAATAAGGCATACGTTGATAGTATACAAGTTAAAATCTCTAGCGAATGGAATATAGGTGCGAGATTTGCCAGATGGAAATGGCTAAAAAAAGATCAATTTTTAAGAGAAATAGTCGTAAACAAATATAGCGAGTCGGAGCTGGTTAATGAACTAATAAAAATGAAAGACGAGCTAGAGCCATTGGCTGATGAAGTCATTAAGTTAGCTATAGTATAGATCAAACAGTTATTTTTGGATAGATGGGTCGCCTCAATCGCTAATGCTAATTTAAAGAGCTAGTGATTGATGGTGATCTCAAATTAATATATTGATCATAACACTAGGTCAAGCAATCTAAATTTTGAAAATACTATCTCTAAACTACCAAAAGCTGCTATGAGGATATTTTATAGACAAATTTTGTCCATATTTTTATTTATAATAAAAGCATAGGAGCGAAAATGAGCGAGCAAGAACTTTGGCAAGAGTATGATGAGTTTTCTTTTTTGGCGCAAGCAAAATCAAGCTATGATTACGTAAATAATGCAAATTTTACTAAGTATAGCAACACTGAGATGTCAAAAGATTTTTACAAGCAAGCTGTTAAGGCATTAAATAATGCGCATGATGTCATTGCTGAGGCTAAATTTATACTGCAAAATCTAAAAAACGATTTTGGATGTGAGAGCGAATTTATAAAAGAGATATGCTTGCAAATTTTAAATATAGAAATGACGCCGTATGAGCATCAAGAGGTGGCTAAAATGATAGAGAGTTATAGCTCTATCACTTGATAAAATGGCTCTTTTGTGCCGCTACTTGCTGAGTTGTAAATTTTAACTCCGTTTAAAATATCTATGTGTGATTTTGGCTCGTGGATATGCCCACAAAGGATGATCTTTGTCTTTAAAAGATTATTTTTTATAAGCCTTGCAAGCTCTATATCTCCGTGATCCTTGTCATTTTTACTGATGCTCGTATTTGTCTTTGCTGGTGGAACGTGGGTCAGTAAGATATCACACTCCGCAAAGTCAAGCAGATCATCACACAAGTAAGGCACGCAGCCAAATTTAACGTCATTTATAGTTTTTATAGTACCATCAGAGTATATGCCGCTTATAGAATTTAGCCAAGAAGGCGGCGTATCGTGGTTGCCAGAGCAAACAAATACAGGCTTTTTAAAGCTTTTTAGCCACAAAGTAGCTTGCTCTTTTTCCTGTGCGCTCTCTTTGTATAGAAAATCGCCACTAAAACAAAAAATGTCAAATTTGTCTTGAAGGGCCAAAATATAGTCAAAATAGCTAGTATTAAAGTGCAGATCGCTAGAGTGGAAAAGTTTTAGATTATTCATTTATACCGGTTGCCAATACACTAAACCTAACTGTATCCATATCTAGATTGTTATCTGTGCTAGTCATAAATATAAAATCTAGCTCAAACTCAAAAACTTTACTAGTAATTTCTTCAATGCTGGCAAATGATAAGTTCTTATTCATCTCAACATGCATAAATATTGCGTTAGCTTTTGAAATCATGCTTTTTAATCTTTGATTTATTGTGTTGCTAAGTTTAGATATTTTAAAAGTCCCAACAAAGCCATCTATCTTACCATCATAAGACATTATTTTCATTATATCGTGCAAGTCTATAATAGCGTCCATTGTTGCTCCTTTAAAAATTTTAGATATTTTAGCCTAGAATTTGGACGTATCTTGTCTTATTAAATATCTATTTCCTTAAAATAACTTCTTACTTCGTCTCTTATTTGATCAGCTAGCTCTTTTGGCGCAAGGACTTTGATAAATGGCAGGTAGTAGTAGATGAGCGGTTTTATCTCCATGATGTGGGTAAATTCTATCTCGATCTCGACTGAGCCGTCGTTATCTTGACCAGTTATGCGCTGTTTCGCGTGAGGCTTTCGCTCGAAGTATTTTGCCACTTCAGGGGCTAGTAGTAGCCTTGCTATTTTTGGCTTATCAAGGTTTGCCCATGCCGAGTTCATCGCCTTTACACGCTCATCTAGTTCGCTACTTAGATCAAATTTATCCCCGCTTTGCCTTATATCTTTTATGCTTTTTAGATGAAATTTCTTAAAAATATCGTCTTTGTTACTATCAAGTAAAAGCAAATACCAAAATCCCTCAAAAAGTGCTAGTTTTAGCGGCTTTATGCGAAATTCAAAGTCGTTATAAGTGCATATTATCTCGGCTTTTTCTCTTATTGCGTCTTCTAGAGTTTGGAAATTTATGAGATCATCCTCGCTCAGCTTTTCGTTGTTGATATTTGTTAGTATAGGGTGGTTTAGCTGCTGAGAAATTTGCTCTAAAAGCACGTGAGCTTTGCTGTAAAAATTTGATCCCATATTTTTAGCTACGTTATCAAGTATGTTTAGCACCACTCTATCATCGCCGTTTAGTCCATCGCTCGCCTCTTCGTCATTTATGCTCCAGTAGTGCCCTTTTTTTACCGCACCATAGTCTTTTAGCGTGTCGTAAAGATCGCGCTGTATGGTTTTTGTAGTTACATCTAACATATCGGCTAGCTCTTTTATCGAGTGGGGTCTTTCTCTTAGCTTTGAGGCTATTAAATTTAAACGTTCGAATTTGCTGTTTTCTTGTTTATTTATGATGGGTTTCATTTGATCTCCTAGTTCGGAGATTATATCCAAACTAGGACTAAGATATGTCTTTTTTAGCACAATATCTGCCTAAGGCCATCTAATGCGCCACATTTTAAACTTATACCGATATATTGCGATACATAGTTATCTACTGGGTTTATACGTATTAGAGTTGCATTTTTAAAGCGTTTTACTAATGCTTCGCCATGCTTTCTGATAGTAGGCACTGTTAGACCCGCTCCTAACTCTATGATGGCTATCTTTGAGTTTTTATTTTCACTTAGCCATGCATCATATCTTTTACGCTGTGAGTCAGTTCTTTTTATATTAAACTCATGATCGTAAAACATCATTATATTTGGACGGCTTACACAGCCACACTCAGGGCAAACTGGCATCTTTGTAGCGATAAATTTCTCTTCATCTACTTCTACACTATTTTCATCCATATTCCAAATATTTCCATCATTGTTATGGATACACTGAGCGTAATGTATGGAGCCATGTACTTCGTAAATTTTATCTTTGTCAAAGCCGGCTTTTTGAAAGTGACCATCGACATTTGAAGTACAGACAAAATAGTTGTCGTTTTTGCTTTTTACAAGATCTAAAAGTAGCCTAAAACCATCATGTGGCTCTGTCTTTTTGTATAGCTTTAGTCTATGTCCGTAAAATGCCCATGCTAGTTTTGGATCACTAAAAAAACACTGCGGATTGGCCATATCTTCAAAGCCTAGATTTTTATCTTTTAGCAGCGGATATGCTTTCCAAAAACCATGTTCTCCTCTAAAATCAGGTAATCCACTATCTACACCCATGCCAGCACCTGCTGTTATGATGATCGCATCGGCCTCCGCGATGATCTTTTTGATCCTATCTATATTCTCTTGCATTTTGATCCTTTCGTTAGAAATTTTGGTAATTGTAACGAACCGATCAGACATTTTTATGTCCGATCTCTTTTGGCAAAATAGTGAAAATCTTATAAAGGAGAGGAAGATGACTAAAAAATATAAGACCAAAATGGAAGATAGCTTTAAAACGAAAGTTCAGCTATTTTTGTTTGACAAGGCTTTTTCTTGGGATAACTCAGATGAAAAAGGATGCAAGGAGTATTATAGCGAGAGTAATATTGAGACTATAAAAAAGGATTTTAGTGATTTTGAAATCACCAATGAAGTGGCAAATTTATACAGCAGCAGATACTATCAACTAGAGCTAAACAGCGATGAGAACAAAATAAAGCATAAGGGCAAAGAGCTAAACATCATAGTGATAGAGCAAAGACAATATTTTGTTCAAAAATCCAAAGATTTTCTAAAAATTTTAGAAGAATTAGAAAAAGAGTATGAAGAGGGTTTTAGGAAAAAATTTACTGAAGAAGAATTTGATGAGATGCTTGCAAAGACAACTTGCTCATACTGTGGCATAAGCCTAGCTCAGATCGAAGAGCTTGGCAAAAGAGGCAAACTAAATAATAAAAGAAGCGATACTCGCGGATATACGCTAGAGATAGATAGGAAGCTGCCAAATTTGGAGTATAGCAAAGAGAATTGTTGCATGGCTTGCTACTGGTGTAATAATGCAAAAACCGATGAGTTTTCGCCAAGGGAATTTGAGCCTATCGCTGAAGGCATTAGAAAAGTTTGGAGTGAAAGACTTGGAGAGCTTGGCATGAAAGAAATAGACGCTCCAGATCTAGAAATTTGGAAAACTGGCTTTGATAAAAACATGGAGCCAGATATAGAGAAGTAATTAAGGCGGTAACTCTACCACCCAAATTTCTCTGCCGTTATGCAGTGTAGCGCTCCGCCAAGCTCTATGATTTCGCTTAAATTTATCGTCTCTACACTGCAGCCACTATAAATTTTCTTGATCTGCTCTATCGCCGCATTGTCATCATCTATCCCGTATATCGGAACTATCAAAGTATCCTTAATTTTAATAAAATTTAAGTAAGCACCCCAGTCTCTTGTTTTACTAAAAAAGCCATCGCCATATTTCATAAATTTGATCTTTAAGCCGTGCTTTTTAAGAGACCTTATAAGCCTATCGTTAAAACTCTTACTCTCATTTGAAAAGTCATTTACAAGCACACTACTTTCATCTATCCACCTCACCATGCCGTCGCTGTGACCTAGCATATCGTAAGGCTGTCTTGGTATGATAATGAGCTCATTTATCGCACATTTTTGCTTTATAATTTCAGCTATCTCGGTTTTTGTCTTCAGTGGATTTTCTCTAAAAATTTTATCAGTCATGATGGCTTTGCCTCCAAGCCTTACGAAATTTCCACCATCTAGGACTAAATTTATATGCTCTTTTAATGTTTGGATCTTTGTTCTTAGATGGCTATATTTTTCATCTTTTAGGTAGTCTGGATCGTAGTCGTAAGAGATTAGGCGCCCATCATCAAGCAAAATCGGCATAAAGTCTCTCATCCAAATGTCTTTAGTCTCTAAAAACTCGTATTTAACCCCGTGTTTGTCAAATATCTGACACAAGCTTTTGGCTGTTTTGGTGTGGTGCTTTGCCAAAAGCGCGGAAAGTAGGATAGTTGGCTGCATATTTGCTCCTAAATTTGATAGTTTTTGTGAAATTTTACTAATAAATTTCTAGACATTTTTTGTCCATTTGAGTAGCTATAATTTCACAAATCGCAAAAAATGTATCGGCGATAAAAATCAAAAAAGGATAATCAATGATCTATGAGCAACTTAAAATTCTCACACAAAACAGCGACAAAAAGGCGCTCTCAAAAGCACTTGGCTACGTTAGAGAGCAAAATTTCACAAGAGCACTTGCAAATTTAGAGGCGGCAAAGAGCTTAGATGAGTTTATCACAAAGGGGCACTTTGACTGGGCACATAGCTCAGAAACGCTCATCCTAGCCCTTAGCAAGCACTTTGCTCTTAACATAGACGCAGAGCTTGGCGAGGTGCAAAAACTCTACAACGAGCGAGTAAAATTTAGAGGCTCATATATCTACATAGATACGGATTTTAAGCGCAAGAATGAGCCTATATTTGCCCTTGCTATAGCGCAGCACCTAAGGTATGTCAGCTTAACGCCGTTTTTAGATGAGCTTTGTTTTAAAGCATTAGACGAGCAGCTAAAAGTTATCTCAAAGATTACTAAAAACTACTATCAAAAAACGCAAACTCTGCCTATTTTTGGGGCTATAACTGGCTTTAAACTGTACCTTCTAGGTAAAAATTACTCGCTTGATACAAACGGAAATTTTACGGATAAAGAGATCGCCGAACAAGTTGCGACGATTAAATTTTAGATAAAGGAGAGGTTATGAATTTATCAGGACGCTATGAGCGCATTCACAAATGTTGCAGATGTTGCAGGATTTATTATGCGGATTATATTATAGACGAAAATGCAATGCTGGAAAATTTGGCTAAAAACTTAAACCAAGATGAGCTTGACTGGCTTTTGCAAAACCACACAGAGCTTTGCCTGAGGGTAAATCATCATCTTTTTGAGTACGACGATCTGGCTCGTTCAGTATTTTTTAAAAGCAAAAAGAGAGGCCTTGCGGTAAAAATTTACAAGATCGCACAAAGTTTTTGTAAAAGTGGTATGGACTACGCTTTTTTGGCGATAGCTATACATAAAACCTTAAGAGCTAAAAAGTGGTGTAAGGAGCTTTTGGCTATGGCGGAAAATAACATCAAAGACGGGCTTTGCCTTATAAATATGCTAAATTTTATAGAGATCAAAGTCTTGTGCGGGCAAAAAGTCGAAAATTTCTTACAAAACGCACTAACGACGACAAATTTTAAGGCGGATTTTTATCTTGATATGGCGCTAGAACTAAAGCAAATAGGTAGCTTTGATGAGTTTGCCTATAAATTTTATAAAAAGTGTATAGAGAAAGACAAACATGACTTCTATCTAAGTTATGCTCACGTTTTTATAAAAGACAGAGGTGAGCTAAAAGCACTCGGTATAAAACCAAAACAAAAAGAGCCAAAAAAGGTCGTGGCCTCAAAAGAACATAAAAGCAAAGACGAATATCTAAGCGAGCTAAGAGATAAGAGCGACTTTTATAAATTCTACGATGTTTTAGATGATATGGCGGAAGAATTTGGCAAGCAAAGATGGATATTAGAGCTTTATAAAGACGGCGAAATTTATGCCAAAACCGCGGCCGATTATGCTTATGTGGCAAGTAGCATTATGATGGATTTTAAAAATAAAATTTACGCAAGAGAATTTTTAGATAAAGCCGTGAAACTCTTGCCAGATCCTAGAGAGACGTTTTTTGTGCTTGATATCTTAAAAGAACTTGGCGATAAGGAGCTTTTAGCTATAGCTTGTGAAAAGCTACTAAGTATGCCCGATCCTAGCTATATGAGGATCTCTAGCTACTTAAAAAATATCGATCCAAATTTAGCAAAAGAGTGCGCTGTAAAAGCCGTAGAAAATGCTAAAACCAGAACAGAAATTTTACATGCGGCTACCGATGTTTTGTGGATATTTAAAGATAAAAAATGGGCAATCGAAATAGTCAAAAGCGGTATAATTGACGTGGTAAATCAAATTTAAGGAGAAGTGATGGATTTAGATATAGCTTGGGTAAATAATATGGACGAGAAGGATAAGGGTCTTACGATCTTTTTAAAAGAGATCATGCAAGAATTTGCAAAAGAAGAGCTAAGGGCTTTTAAAACATGGAAAAACTTTCATTTTGTTTACAGCGAACGCTCCATAATGTCATCTTTGGTGCCTGTCTTGCATTCTTTGACTGATGGAATTTGGCTTGAGGATCCATTTTCTAAAGTAGATATTAATGCAAAGAACTGCAAAAGACGAATCGATGTCGTTACATCAAGAAATAAACGTATGTTTTTTATTGAGGTTAAGCACTTTTTTGATAGATTAGATAAAAATTACCTATATAGATATGCTCAAGAAAGATTTAATAAGACTGTTGAACAAATTTCAGATATAACTCTTAATAGCATAGGAGATAACTACCTTGATCTTGATAACAATGACTACAAAATAGCATTAATGGTAGTTACAACATTTTTACGAAAAAGGGGCGACTCTTATAATATGGACGCGCTAAGTCCGACCTCACAAGAATATGCGAATATGCTAAACAATGCTTGTTACGATGAAAATTGTAAAATATCTACAAAACCAAGCTATGTCATAACATGGAAACTTGATAAGCCAGAAAAATACGAGATAAATTATAAAAATGGCTCGGAAATTTATCCATTTGTTAGCTTTATAGTTAAGGCTGAGAGACTAAGCTAAAAGTTATGGATAAAAATAATTGTGGGGCAAATATGAAAAAATTTTGGGGTCTTAGGCCATATATGGAAGTTAGTGATTTTATATCGTCAGTAAAGCCAAAGCAACTGCTTTCTAGTGAATTTAATGATATCTTGTCAAAATGTGAGGATGTGAGAGAGTATTTGCATTTGGCAAATCTAGCTTTCGAGCTTGAAGATGGCGAAAATAGGCAAAAAATAATAAAAACAATCCTAAAAAGGGCGCTACAAGTGCCTCAAGAACCTTGGGGATATTTTTATATAGCTAGAAGCGCCTATGAAAATTTAAACGATAAAAAGCTTGCTAAAAAGATCATCGTAAAACAGATAAAAAGATTTAAGATAAATGATTATTTCTTGCTTTGCAAGCAAAATATACTTAGTAAAAAACAGATCAAAACAGCCATAAAAAGTGCTTTAAGCTCAGGCATGAAAAGGCAAAGGTTTGTAAATTTGTTAGATAGATTAAGCGAGGTAGATAAGTATAGTTTGGTATGCAGGAAATTTTACAAAAAAGCTAAAAAACTACCGACAGACAATGACGCATGCGACAAAGAGTGCTTAAAAAAAGAAGAAAGAACACGGCAAGCACTGGATCAAATACGCAATAAAAACACTAAAACCAAATAGCAAATTTAAGATATAAATAGATAAATTTAGACATAACCTGTCTGTTTTTGTCATTATAATATCCTTTAAATTTAAAGGACAAAAATGGGAAAATTTACAAAGGAGCAAAGGCTAAAGCTAAATAGTATAAACGAAAGGCTCTATGACCTTGAGCGCCGTGTCGTGCCACGTGCAAAGCAGATAAATATCTCTGCAAAAGACATAAAAGACGCATGGGATCATGAATGTAGCCTACTGCTCTCTTTTTACTCAAAAGATAAACTTCTTATGCTATATTGGGAGTATATGAAACTCATAGATGACTACGTTTTTACTGAAAATCAAAATGAATTTAGAAACTGGCCAACGCATGAGATGTTTGGTGAGTTCCACTGCTGGTTTTACCACTGCTTATATGACCATACAGATCTTAGCTGGGATGAAATTTTGACTATCGACAGGATGAAAGGCAAGCTTTGCTCATGGTATGACTATACGCCTATAGATCTTTGCCTGGAAAAGCTAGAGTGTAGCAAGAAAGAAGTGTATATCTCTGATGCCAACAAAGATCAGTGGGAGCAGATAGAGAAGATAAATAAAGCGCTAGCTAGCTACCAAGATATCCTAATAAGAGATGTAAAGATACTTGAAAACAGGCTAAAGGCAAGGGTTGAGGGTGGGTTTATCGAGGATTATGCTATGGAATTTCGTTTGGTCTTTTATTTGCGCGAAGACGATCCAGATTATGATGAAAATGACGACAATTTCTTAGCTATCATCAATGAGCCAATCATTCCTGGCGAAATGAGCAAGCAAAAGAGCCGCTGGACGCAAAACCGCAATGAATATTTTGGTAGCTCTGTCTATTTTGATAATAAGGCGTATTTTTGCTATCTATTTTCAGCTTTTATAAATAACACGCATATCTGTAAGATAAAAGATATATTACGCATAGGCTCTATTGATATGGCGCTTTGCTGGGATGAGTACTATGAAATTTAAAGAAAAATAATCTAAAAAACTATAGCGAGTTTAATCAGATCGAAAACAAAGAAAGGCTATTTTTAGCTTTTTGCAAATCATATTGCATTTTTTTCAAACACTTCTTATAAATATCATCACTTAAGCACATAAAAGATAAATAAAGCGCAAGACAAAAAGCGATTATTTTTTATTCAAATTTCTAAATATAGACATTTTTTGTCCATTTTGCTTGTTATAATTTCACATGTCACAAAGATATCTTGACAAAAAATTAAAACAAAGGAGAAAAAATGTCAAAGAAAAAAGTTGTTAAAACTGCTCCTATAATTGAGCAGTTTGTAGATTTGGCTAGCACGCAAAGAGAGCTAGCAGATGAATTAGGAGCTAAGTTTTTAGAATTTTGCAATTCATACCTAAATGAAAAATGTGTTATTACTAGAAGTGAATTTGCTTACCAAAACTCTTTTTTACCGGTAAATCTAAGTATCGAAGCTCACACTAAAAAACCTACTTCATTCATGTCAAGTGTAAGTGCGTACGTTGGTAATGTCTCTTTTGAACTATCATATAATGCTCAGGGTGAAGAGTATGATGATGACCATTTTAAAGATGAGCTAGTTAAGTTCTTAAATAAATAATATTTTATAGTAAAAATAAACCTGCAATATAAGATCGTGCTAATCTAGTGCAAAAGCTTGAGATAGGTGAAATTTTGCTGTGCTAAAAGCAGGGATGAAAATCCCTGCAATAGTCATCTTAGTGACTAGTTTATTCCACTTTTTTGTGTTGGCAGAAGCTACAATAATGGCACAAGATAGATAATTTATTAAATACACTCTTTTATTCTAGAGATAAATTCATTTTCTTTGATTTTGATCTCTTCGATGCTATATTCATTTAAATTTGCAAGTTCTATGCCATCTACTATAAATTTGGTATTTAAATTATCAAACCAAGAGTGGCTATGGCAACCATCCCTACTAAATTTATCCATAGGATACAAAAGGCCGCCAACTACAACGTTTTTGCCTTGGTTTTGGTAGTAGCTCATATAGGTATTTATCTGAAAAAAGTCATTTCTATCAACATCGCCTAGTCCGTATTGATCCTTGCCATGCATATTCATGCGTTTATATTTTGTGTCAAAAACAAGCACCTTATCACTGCTGCTCATAACTATATCTGGGATGATCTTTCTCTCAAAAAATTTATCTTTGTAAAGCTCTATTTTTGGGCTATTTACACTCCAGCCCTTGAACTCTTTTTGTAAAAGCTTACGCATATAAATTTCAAACAGCTCAGCCACATCTACCAAAAAGCCTAAATTTTGCTTACCATTGCTTTTGGTGCCGGCATCTTCATTTTCTATGATTAGACTTGCGTATTCTAAGACTTTTTTGTACGGAGTGTAGATTGGATTATGCAGTGCTTTTGAATTTAAAGCATTGTGAACGACATTAGGCGTTACAAACCTTGGCTCCCTTATCTCGTTTAGATAGCTTAAAGTGTTTATGACTTGCTTTATCAGCTCTTTACTCTCTTTTTGTACTATTTTTAGTGCTTTATGCAAAACCAAAACTATATCGCCTATCTCTTGCCTCTCTCTATTTGTGCTAGATATTTTGCCAGCAAATGGGACGTCTTTTTTTATAAATTTAGCCATATCGACTTTGCCCATAACCTTTGCTTCATGATAGCTTTTGTCTTTATATTCTTTAGGCAGTCCAAGTAAAAATACACGCTCTAGCGCTTGTATAAAGAGATAATAGATGACGATCCTTGACAGATTTTTCTTAGCATCTATGGACTTGCCAAGTGATACGTCATCTACGTAAATATCATTTGCAAAATTTAGCATCCGCTCTAAAAATTTATTTGAAAATCTAGAGTTTATCTCTATATCTATGCCGTTATGGACAAAACTTCCTATAAAATTTCCAGTTTGTACGTAAAGCCCATCATCCTGCATCCTTGTGCTAATGATAAGCTCATCGTATTTGCCCTGAGAGTCTGGCAAAAAAGAGAGAAATTTACCGCCTTTTGCCACATAGTCGCTTAGCGTTAGGCTAAATTCTTTCTCTCTATTCTTTGCTAGTTTTTTATCTTGCTCATAATTACCGAAAAAATTATCACTTATTTTTATTGCCATATGTATCAATCAGTTTTGTTTTCATGTCATTTAAACGAGTTTCTATATCTTTACCGCTATACTGAGTTCTTAGATATTCTTTTAAGAGCGGGCTTATGTGTTCATTCCAGAGCCTGCTTATCTCGCTCTTAGTTAATTTCTTTGGTTTTAGAAAGTATGAATGTCCAAGCTCATAGCTGTCATCTAGCCCTAATCCTTTCTCGCTAGTTATATACTCATTTATATCTTTACAAAGCTTGATATACGTTTCTACATTATCTTCATCCGAATAGCGATCAACTATCACATCATAATTACAACTATACTTTTTCCAAACAAATCTTCTTCTAAGTGCCATATCAAAGCTATCTATACTTTTATCTATGTCATTCATCGTACCGATGAAGTATAAATTTTCAGGCACTCCAAAATAACCTTCGCCTGCTTCATCTACATAAACAGCGTGTTTTTCATTATCCCAAAGCGATGAATTTGCTGTTTTGACTAGCATCCCCTGAAGATTGCCTTTTTTGTCAAAGCTTAGTCTTTTATCGTCCTCTAGACACAAAAGTAGCTCACCAAAAACCCTTGAAAGTTCAGCTCTATTTATCTCATCGGCTACAAAGTAATATTTTTTGAGTTTTTCTTTGCCATCTTTGCTATCTTGTAAATTTTTAAAAGCATCTATGCACATCTGCTTAAATACGCCGTTTTTTAGCTCAAATTTCATTGCTCCATTTTCTATGCCAGTTGGCTTTACACCGTCCATGAAGTCCTCATAGCTATAACTTGGATGAAACTGAACTATTTTATATTCATGATTTTTCTCTATTAGTTTTCTTGCTTCTATGGTTTGTTTCGTTTGATATGTCTTGCCAGTTCCCGGAGCACCGTAAAGGATGATATTTTTAGACTCAAAGTCTATGCCGCCACTCCACATATTTTTTACTATATCATCATAAAAGATGTTTTTTTCTTTCAATTCTATTTTGCCCTTCAAATTATTTTCAAGTCCATCTTTTATCTTTTCTAATTTCTTATCAATATCATCAGCATCATCGCCAGTATCTGTTTTGCAGTATTTACTCTCAAAGGCAGCCACGATAGATTCCTTGTGGGCGTTGCTGATTATCGGCATATAATATCCTGGCTTAAAAAGATGAAGCAGGGCGTTATACATCGAAGCTGTTTTTTCTTTTTCATTTATCTTAATACTATTTCCAAGCTCTTTTTTTAGGATGTATATTTCTTTCTCTGTTCTGTCTATTTCTAAATACTTTTCTAAAAATCTTATTATATAGGCAAGCTCAAATGCTTTATTAATATTATAGTAAGTACCAGCTGTCGCGAATCCAACGAAATTTCCCAAAAACGAATTAGGATCTCCGTGCATCAATTCTTCTTTATTAAAATTCTTTAGAAAAAATGCAACACTACTTTTTCTATCTGCTGTCTTGGGTGGCAATCTCCAAAGCCAAATGATATTAGCCATAAGGTCTATCACGTCATCACTAGCACCTTTTAGCTGCTCTTTTATCTTTTCATCAAAATCTTTGTCGCTAGCATCACCTTTTTCTACAAAATTTTTAATTAGAAATTCCACATTAGTTTTATTAAAAATTTCTTTGTCTGTAAAAATAGATTTTCTATCTTTGAAAAATATTTCATTAAATTTTTTGAACGCATCTTCATAATTTTCAAATGCCATTTTTTCTCCTTAAATTACGTAGTCTAAATAAAATATATAATGTAATTATTACCTATTTTTCTGGACTTTTGATGTCTTATTTTATACTAAAATCAAAAATTTGTTGAGCCATTTTATTTAAATATAGATTAAACAAAACATAATAATCATTTATGGAAAAAGTAAAGTGAGTAATAAATTATTATCAATAAAGTATGTTAGTCTTCCTATAAGTTGCCAGTAAAAAATAGTTTTATGGGTAGATATTTTTATTTTTAGCAAATTTCCTAAATTTTTATCATTATGGACATAAAAATGTCTTTTATGCCGAGTAAAATAGCTTCAAACAAAAAGCAAAAGGAGCTTGTCGTGGAAAAAGAGATTTTTTACGTAGATAGCGAGATATATGAGCTTGCAACACTTTGGACGCTTCGTGCTATTTTTGATCTCGGAGGAGAAAGAGAATTGCTAAGAAGCGGATGTGACGATGTTTTAGAGTTTTTGGGTATCGAGTCAAAAGAGCCCAAAAAAGAAGAGATCCAAAATCTTAAAAACAAACTTGAAATTCTTGAAAAAAGTCAAATTTCATGTGAGATAAAAGATTTTGAACACAACCTAAATTTACTTCAAGCAAATTTAGGTCTAAATAGTGCCGAGAGAGATATTTTGAGATTTGTTGCGATCATGTACAACTACGAAGTGATATCTAATGCTTGCAGTTTACTAGGAGATCTAAACAACATACAAGCCACAAAAGCCATCTCAAAGATACTAAATTTACGTTTCGGCGATGTTCAAAAAGCCTTTAGAAAAGATGGAATCTTTGCCAAGACTTCGATTATAAAGCTAGAAAATAATGTGCATAACCTAAAATTTAAAATCGATGTCATAAACAATAACTTTATGTGTGATTTGTTTGTTAAATGCGAAAGCATGGACGAGATATTTGAAAGCTCGATAAAGCCATGTAGCAAGACAAATTTGACCACAAAAAACTACCCACACATAAAAGAAGATGTGAAAATCTTACTTTCGTTTTTAAAAAGTGTCGTTAGTAAAAAACAAAAAGGAGTAAATGTACTCCTATATGGCTCAGCAGGAACTGGTAAAACTGAGCTTAGCAAAGTGATAGCTAGTGAGCTAAATTTGAAGCTTTATGAAGTAGCTTATGATGACGGAGATGGATATGCAAATGAGCATCAAAGGATAAGATCGTATTGTCTTGCACAAAATGTATTATCAGCTGGATCAAATTTGCTGATGTATGATGAAGCAGAAGATATATTTAACACAAATAATGACGAAAAAAGACAGTATGGTAAAGCCTTTATAAATAGATCTCTTGAGACTAATGAGCTGCCTACCATTTGGATAACTAACAATATCTGCTGTATGGATGAAGCAGTAGTTAGAAGATTTAATTTAGCCATAGAGATAGGCATACCAACTGAAGATGTAAGAGCAAAGATCATAAAAAAATATAGTGAAAATTTGATAGATAATAATCTCGTAAAAAAGCTAGCTAAAAATGACTTTATAGCTCCAGGACTCATCAGTAATGCGAGCGCAGTAGTATCAAATTTAAACATAAAGGACAAAAATAAAGCCTTTGAGAGAGTAATAAACAACACTTTAAAAGCACAAGGTTACGAAGAGATAAGAGATTACAATCCAAGAGATGATCTGCCAAGTAGCTACGATCCAAATTTTGTAAACTCAGACTGCGATCTAAACGAGCTAATGCAAGGCATAAAAATAAGCAAAAATGCTAGAATTTGTCTTTATGGTGTGCCTGGAACTGGCAAAAGTGCTTACGCTAAATTTATCGCTAAAAGTCTTAAAAAGCCAATCATTATTAAAAAAGGAAGCGATCTTTTATCTATGTTTGTAGGATGGACTGAGAAAAATATAGCATTAGCCTTCAAAGAAGCCAAAGAAAAACATGCTGTGCTAGTCTTTGACGAAGTAGATAGCTTTTTGCAAGATAGAAGTATGGCTGCAAGAAGCTGGGAAGTAACCCAAGTGAATGAGATGCTTGTACAAATGGAGAGCTTTGATGGCATCTTTATCGCTACGACGAATTTGATCGATAATCTTGATAAAGCCTGTCTTAGAAGATTTGATCTAAAGCTTGAGTTTGGATATTTATTGCCAGAGCAAGCGCAAAATTTATTTAAAAAAGAGTGTGCGCTGCTAAAGGTCAAATTTGATGAAAACGCAGCCAAAAAAGTTTCAAATTTAGGCTTGCTAACGCCTGGAGACTTTGCCAGTGTGAGAAGACAAGCTAAATTTAGACCTATAAAAAATGGCGACGACTTTTGTCATAGACTTGAGCTTGAAGTTACACTAAAAAATAAAGAAAAGAGTGTGAAAATAGGGTTTTAGGGACTATCCCTAACGAGGTATTTTTGTCTGACTTGTCAGACAAAAAGTATCCTCGCCCAACTATGAAAATTTGGTTTTAATGGCATAATTTATTATTTGAATTAATAGGCAGATCGTGCATATATCTAAGATTAAATTAATAATAACCTCACTATACTTCTCGTGCAGATTGTGCATATAAATAAGATTTAATTAAGGTTATTAAGATGAACCAAGTAACGTTAGAAATAGTCAAAATTTTAAAAAATAGCAAAACTTTGCTTGCAAGAACGCAGATAGAAAATGGTGTAGAACGAGCATCAAAAAGAACCGTCCAAAATGAGCTAAAAAAGCTAAGCGAGCTAAAGCGAATAAGGGTAGTAGGGCAGGCCTCAAGCACGGCTTATGAAATTTCTAACGAGTATTCTCATTTTGAAAATCGCCTTTTTATTTATCAAAATCAAGTTTTAGTAGGCTATTTGGGCTATGACTACGAGAACTACTATTTTGTGTATGATACAGATTTTTTGCTTGGCGATAGGTATGGAGTTAAATTTGAGATGCCGATTGATTTTAAAATTTATACAAGCAAAAGCTGTTTTGTGGACTTTGAGGAGTCTCTTCCAGAGGGAATAGATAGAAAAATTTTAATAGATAAGGCCGGCAACGCTACGGAGTTTTTCTTGCTGCTACATAATGATTATAGCAAGAACGATCTTGTGTTTTCGACTAGTGCTTTAGAATTTAATCGCGAGATAAAACCTCAAAGCTATCTTTCCCAAAAGGCCAAAATTTTAGGAGCTAATACTTTTCCCAATATTTTAAAATACGATGTTGATATAGACGATGTTTCGCTTTTTCCTGGCAAATTTATGAGCGATAGCGAGGAGATAAAGCACGTAAGGACTATGAGTTTGTCTGGATATCAACATAAGCTTCAAGTGATCGTTGAAAATAATGCTATAAAGGTAGCTAGCGATAAAGACAACGCGATGTTTTTTATTAAGCCCTACGATACACTCAAAGCCGATGAAAACAGTGACTACTATTTTCCGCATATTGCTATAAACGAGCATTTACACATGAGCTTTGCAAAAAATGAGCTAGGATTTGACGTACCTATGAGCGGAGTCTTTAAAAGAGATCAGGACAAAGAGTATCACTACTTTATCAAATACTTCGATAGAATTGGAGCTTATAAATTTCAGCGAAAAGAGTTTTCTACGTTTATGGGACTAAATAGCGAGGATAAATATAAAGCCTCGTCTGAAAAACTCTTTGATATGGCAGCCAAGATACTACCAAGTAGCGAAGATAGGCTTAGAATGATAGAGTACTATTTTTACTCGTTTCTTATTAGACATGAGGATATGCATACTAAAAACATATCGGTTATCTATGATAATGGTAAAATTTTACTGGCTCCTCTTTATGATATTGCCTGCACTGGTTTTTACGAAGGTATCAAAAACTACGAATCGCATTTGAGTATAAACGGCAAGCAGACCAATATCAGATATAGCGACTTTATAGAAATAGTAAAAAGAGCTAAAGTTGATAGAGTTATGTTCAACGAGTCGGTAAAAAGTATAGTAGAAGTCTATATAAAAAAGATGCCAAAGTATATAAAAAAGCTAGAAAAGCTTGATGGGCTAGACTTTTACAAAAAAGATAGAGCCAATGCCGAAGACAAAAGAGTCAAAATAAAATCCAAAACTACGCTTGCGGAAGTAATGATGGAGCATTTTGAGCAAAGGTGCGAGACCCTAAAAAGAAATGGATGGTTTGAAAAGTTGGGGATAAAGACATAAGGCTTGATATAAAGATTGTTAAACAAAAAGTATGTATTAACTCTTATTTGTAAAGTTTTTTAACCATCTCCTTCCCGCTATCAGGCATTAGCTTTGCATATCTTAGGGTGTGATTGATATCCGAGTGATTCATTAGCTTTTTTTATCGTTAGTATCGGAGTGCCGGCTATGGCTAGATGAGAGGCGAAAGTATGCCTTAGCGTGTGTATTACGACTCTATTTGCGCTATCCTCTGGTGCAAGCCCATCATTAAAGAGTTTGTTTAATAGATGTTGCAAAACGTTTTGGAGGGTAGCGTAGGGTTTATCGACAAGAGCGTCATTTGGCGAAATTTTCGTGTAAATTTTATTTATCAACACTAGTACTTCATCGCTTAAAAATCCCGTATATCTTTTATTTTCTGGATTTTTGCTTTTAAAATCAGTTAAATTTACGCTCATATTTGAAAGCGAGACATCCTTTTTTTTGATATTAAGAATGCTGTCTAGTCTAGCACCGGTGCATAAAGCAAGCTCTACGAATAACTCTAGCGCAAAATCTCCTTTGTCGGCTAACTCTTTGCGCAAAAGCTCGATTTCTACTAGTTCTAAAAATCTCTCTCGTTTATTATCTGGTTTTTTGATCTCTATATCAAATGGGCTAAGATGAGATATAAGTTTTTGTCTTATAGCGTAGTTAAAAATCGTTCTTATTATGCCCATGATAGCGTTTGTACGCGACTGTGATAGCTTGCGGCCGGTTCTACTAGACACTGTTTCCTTTATGTTTTTAAAATGCTCTTGTATCATCTCGGAGCTTATCAAGCTAGTAGCGATACTTCCGAATTTACTTTTATGATACTGCTCGTACATGCAGATTTGCTCTTTAATGTTTTCCATTTTATCTGGCGTTTGTTCTAATTTATAATCAAAAAATGCTTTTGCTATGTCATCAAACTTTAAGCTACTTTTAGCAAGCTGCTTCTTGGCTACGCTATCTGGCAGTTCGCCGTTTCTCTTTTTGGTATCATATTCCTTCTTTTTATTATAGGCGTAGGTTACGTTTACGCCTTCTGATTTTGAACCTACTTTTATATCTTTGCCGTCTAGCCTTACGTAAAAAATCATATCGTTATTTTCGGAAATATAAATTCTAACTCCCGGATATTTATTTGTATTTGCAAATTTATTATAAGACATTAAAGCCATTTTATTTTTATCCTTTTTTAGAAAATATTGGGTATTTTTCCCCTTTATTTCCCCTCTGTTTTTAGAAAAATGCATAATATTTTAGAATAACTTAGAATAAGTTTAACTACTTAAATAGCCTATTTTAGGTATTTTTGTAGCATTTTAGAGATATTTAAAATGCTTTAAGAAATAGTATTATACAAACCCAGCATCCGGAGCCATATGTACTCAAAAATCTCTTTAAACCCCGATTTTACCGATATTTCAAGAGCTTTAAGTTTTCTTAGTTTTATAAAATTTGTTCCCTATTTGTTCCCGAATTTTTTTAATATTCCAATTTCTTACCAAGCTTTCTAAGTTAATCTAAGATACCTTATTTTTATTTTTAAAAATAAGAAAATAGTTTTTTACTCTCGACTACTCTAAAATACTCTAAAGAACCATAGGGTATTAAAAATTTTTTGAAAATTACTTAAAAATCATTCAAAAATGCAAAAGTAAACAAAAAGTTGCTGTAATTAGTTATGTAAGAACTAAGCAAAAGGAGAAAAATAATATGCTTAATGAATTATATAACGACCTAGAATACAAAACGCTTCTTGAGTACATATCTAGCCAATATAAAGAAAAGGTGGTTTTAGACAGAAAGCAAACCGCAGCGGTTCTTGGTATTGGTATATCCACTCTTGATCTTCGCATATCGCAGGGTAGGAATATCCCACGTTATATCAAAATGGGAGATGCAAAGAATTCTCGCATAGCGTTTGCGATAACGGATATTGCAGCTTATATTTTTCAAAAAAGGGTTAAAACATGCTCTTAATTTCTATAGTAGATAATAAAGAAAAGGATCAAAAATGAGTAATGCTCTTCAAATAGGCGGACACAGCCTAGTTCTTTGTGTAAGAAGCGAATTCTTGACGCTCAAAAAGGCTATTATAAGGTATGAGCACAATGTTAGAGAGGTTAAGCACGCCTCTAAGATCGGATATCTTAGGGGTAACAGCCGAAATAATAGATACATAGTGCTTAGCGAGTATAACGACAACAGCCACATGCGAGAGATCGCAGCCGGAGATAAAGAATTTAGTGATAAGAAATATATAAAAGTGCTTTTGAGAAAATATCACGAAAAGATGAAAGTCGACTACGAAGCCCAAACAAAAATTTACAAAAACGGTAAAGTAGTGAAAAATCATTGGCGAGAAAACATGGTAGGATTTTCAGAGGTAGTTATTAGCTTTGGTACAGAGCGTCCAAAAGACCTCAAAGAAGGACTAAACCAAACCGAAGTTAATTTTATTAATGCTCAAGTTTCGCTTGACAGAGTTCTTAAATTTGCGAGATCGTACTGTGCCAAATACGGCGTTAAATGCCTGCTAATCGCTGAGCATAACGACGAAAAGACCAAGCATTATCAGCTTATTTTTACCAATTACCAATTTGAAAATCACAAAAACCTTAGATTTGACGGCAAGGGCGAAACGTTAAAATTCGGTAGAAGTATGTAAGAAATGGGCGGAATAGTATTTGACGGTATTGCTCTACGCGGCGAGATCGGCAGTAAGGCAAAAACATAAGAATTTAAAACAAATGCACAAAACCGAAAAAGAGTATAGTACTGAGCAAGAGTTTAAAAATAAAATTAGACAATCTATAATCGATGAAGCAAGAAAGTATATAAAAAAGAAAGAGTCTATGTTTGGCAAAGATTATTTTAGACTGAAAATTGGGGACGATAAGGCTTTTGTAACGAGTCTTGCGAATTTAGTATTAGAAAAAATGCAAGATAATATAAACATAATTGCCGACGGAGAACTAAAACAAAGGGTTTACGAGCTAACGAATCAACTAATAAACAAGGGTGAGATAATTGCAAAAAATAACGAGCTGGATCAGTCCAACGAAAATCTAATCCAAGAAAATAAAAAGCTAAAAGAGATAAACGCAAATCTAAATAATCAAGATGAAGTTATAAAAGATAGAAATTTGCAAATAAGCAACCTCTCGGCCGAGCTAATTCAAAAAGAAGATGAAAACAATAAGCTAAAAAGCAGATTAGAAAATATTGAAGCTGACATAGTGCAAATAAATAAACTAAAACAAAAAGCCGATCAAAGCGATGCCCTACAAAGCAAGCTCGATAAAGCTAATGCAGATCTAGAAAACAAAGAAAAAACAAATCAATCTTTGAAACAAAGAAACGATGACCTTGAGGCATCGCTAAGTAACGAGAATGCCTTAAAGGAAGATAATGATAGTAAACGACTACAAATCGTTAAACTACAAACTTCCGTAAATGGCAAAGATCAAAGAATATCCGAACTGAAAGGAGAAGTAAAAAACAAAGACGAAACGATAGAAAATTTACAGAATAAGTTATCTATATTAGAAAGCTTTAAAACGAAGGTTATTAATTTTATCTCAAAAATAAGCAATTTAATACCGAATTTTAATAAGCTGCTAGATGATGGGCCTGCGGAGATAAAAAAATGAGATAAAAGACAAGTATAGTAGGGATGGGATGGAGATATAAGCAAGTTATCGGCAGCAAGAAATCTTTAATAGATTGTTATAGAGTGGGTACCGGTAGGACAAATTTTATCAAAATGACTAATATGTGATTTTTGCTTTCAAAATACGATTTTAAAGACAAATTTAGCCAAAAGAGTAATATGCTAAATTTGCATATTACTTAAATAATTCTTAAAAAAATATACTAATTTTAAAACTAAATTTACATTTGCAGTTGTATAATAATCTCATAATTTTCAGTAATACCAGAAAGGATCAAAAATGGAAGAGATCGTAAAGACCACCTGTCCATATTGCGGTACGGGCTGCGGCATCGATCTTATCGTGCGAAACGGTAGAATCGTAGACGCCAAACCCAGCAAAGACCACCACGTAAACGACGGCGAGCTTTGCTTAAAAGGAATGTTCGGATGGGAGTTCGTAAACTCTCCTAAACGATTAAGCCGACCGATGATGAGAAAGCTAAACGGCGTCTACGACAAGCACGGCGAGCTTGAAGAAGTGAGTTTTGAGGAGGTTTATGATTTCCTTGCGGATAAATTTAAATCTACCGTCGAAAAATACGGCCCAAGCTCAATCATGGGCTTTAGCTCTGCGCGCTCAAATAACGAAGACAACTACGTTTTCCAGAAATTTTTCCGCGCTCAGGGCAGCAACAACGTCGATCACTGCGCCCGTCTTTGACACGCTCCTACAGTGGCAGGTCTTGCCAGCACGCTAGGAAACGGAACAATGACCAATGATTTAGTAGAATTCGCGACCGACACGGACGTATTTTTACTCATCGGTACCAACACGAGCGAGTGCCACCCGATCATCGCTATGCAGATGCAGCGCGGTCTTCAGCGAGGTGCCAAGATGATCGTCGTAGATCCAAAGCGCACCGATATGGCTAAAAAAGCCGATATTTTCTTGCAAATCCCGATCGGAGCGAATATCAAAACGCTAAATACGATGATGCATGTCATAATCGCCGAAAATTTGCAAGATAGCGAGTTTATCGAGAAGTACTCCGAGGGATTTGAATATCTAAAAGAAGCGGTTAAGGACTTTACGCCTGAGCGTTTCGAGCGCGAAACGGGCGTCAAAAAAGAGCTCATCATAGAGGCAGCTAGAATGTATGCTAAAGCAGGCGCGGCGGCGATTTGCTACACGATGGGTATCACGCAGTTTAGCGACGGCACGTCAAACGTCTTTTCGCTATCAAATTTAGCCGTTTTAACCGGAAATTTAGGCAAAAAGGGTGCGGGCGTAAATCCTCTGCGCGGTCAAAACAACGTCCAAGGCGCATGCGACATGGGCGCGCTGCCTAACGTCATCCCAGCCGGCGCGGTAAATAGCCCTTATGCACAGGAGCAAGCGCGCAAAGTATGGCACTTTGAGCTAAATCCGGTTCCGGGCTCTAAGCTAACGCAAGCGCCGGATAAAATGGATAGCGGCGAGCTAAAAGTCCTCTACGTCTACGGCGAAAACCCCGTAATGAGCGACCCTTGGACCGAGCACTTCGCCCACGCCGTGCATCATCTAGACTGCTTTATAGTGCAGGATTTGTTTTTCACAGAGAGCGCGCATAAGGCCGATGTGGTGCTACCTGCCGCGGGCTGGGGTGAAAAGGACGGAACCTTTATCAACACCTCTCGCCGCGTCCAACGCACGCGCAAGGCTAGCGAGCCCGTTAACGGCGTGGAGCCCGACTGGAAGGTCGTTTGCAACATCGCAAACCGCATGGGGCTAGAGGGGTTTGATTTTGCGAGCCCTGAACAAATTTGGAACGAGCTAAGGGAGCTTATGCCTAAATTTTTCGGCGGTATCAGCTACTATAGACTAGGCAAGCTAGGCGGTATCAGCTGGCCATGCCCAGACGAGGAACACCCTGGTACGCCGGTGCTTTACGCAGATCACAAGTCCATGCTGCCTGGCGGCAAATTCCGCTTCGCGCCGGTACTTTACGTAGATGATAAAGAGGAGCGCGCAAAGGCTGAGGCTGAATTTAGAGCCAAGATGAATATCCCGGACGGCTACCCAGTCGGTAGCGGCGCGCTTAGCGAGGTGCCTGATGAGGTATATCCGTGCCTATTTACGACCGGACGCAAGGTCTATCACTACCACACCGGCACGATGACTAGAGAGTGTCCGGCTCTTGAATACGGTGCGGGCATCGAGGGCGCGCTCATAGAGGTGAGTCCCGATATCGCTCGCGAGAGGGAGCTAGAGGAGGGCTGCTACGCGCTCGTACAAAACAAACGCGGCCAGATTGCGGCAAAACTTCGCATAAATCCGGATCTAAAAGAAGGCACGATATTTACGACCTTCCACTACAGCGAAGCCGACGGCAACGAGCTAGCAAACGCCGGCGATCCTGACCCGCTCTCAGGTATCACGCCACTAAAGATGACGATAGCAAATATCAGACGTCTAAGCGAAGATGAGTTTATCAAATTTAGAGAGCAAAACGAGATGTCGATGCACTCGGCAAATCCGTATTTGTCGCCTGTTAGAGCGTAAATTTAGGGCGGGAGACCGCCCTTTCTACTTAAATTTATCCATTTTTATTTTAAATTTACCTGCATTCAAATTTGACGAACTAACGCGTAAAAAATTTAATAAAGCTAAAGAAGTGCGAGTTAAATTTGACGCAGTCAAACTGCGTCAAATTTGATGAGATTGCTCGCTCCTGCAATCTCGGCGAGAGCGAGCTAAATTTTAAGATTTTATCTTAAGCCTATCGCCAGCATAGTAGGCGAGCTTCCAAGTCAGAGTTTGCTTTAGGTCTTTAAAGCCGTAGCCGCGTGCCTTGACCCTATCGCCGTAGATTTTTTCTATCATTGCAGATTCGCCTACTAGCAGCGCCTTTGTCGAGCACATTGCGGCACAAACCGGCACTTTGCCTTCGGAAATTCTGTTTTGGCCATACTCTTCACGCTCTAGCTCGCTATTTGTAGGCTCTGGACCACCTGCACACATCGTACATTTATCCATAACGCCTCTTGCGCCAAATACACCATCTTTAGGGAATTGTGGTGCGCCGAACGGACACGCGTATAGGCAGTATCCGCAGCCGATGCAGATATCTTTGTCGTGTAGCACGATACCATCGCTCCTGATATAAAAGCAATCAACCGGGCAAACCAGCGAGCACGGAGCGTCCTCGCAGTGCATGCAGGCTATCGAGGTTGATATTTCCTTACCAGGTACGCCTTCGTTTAGCGTGATGACGCGGCGGCGGCGGATGCCAAGAGGCAGCTCGTGAGCCTCGTCGCAAGCCACCGCACAGCCGTTACAGTCGATACATCTATCGTCGTCGCAGTAAAATTTAAGTCTATTGTTATCGTTAAATTCGCTCATTTTACGCCTTTTCTATGCGGCATAGACCGCTTTTGGTTTCAGGAATCTGAGTGTTTATATCATATCCGTAGTTAGTGACGGTATTTGCGCTCTCGCCTACCGCATAAGGCTTGGTGCCTTCCGGGAAGTTACCCGTCATATCGGCGCCTTGCATATAGCCCGCATAATGAAACGGCATAAAGATGGTGTCGGGTTTAACGGACGGTACCACTCTGGCGCGCACCTTAACCTTAGTACCTTCAGGCGAATGAACCCAGATGAAATCCCAGTTTTTAATGCCGTATTTAGCCGCAAGCTCAGGGTGGATATCCGCAAACATCTCAGGCGTTAGACGGCTTAGATACATACTAGCTCTCGTCTCCATGCCCGCGCCGCTAAAATTTACGAGGCGAGCCGTCGTGAGGATAATAGGAAATTCTTTTGAGTAGTCCTTTGCTAGCTGGACGGATTTAAATTTTGTATCGACGCGGTTTTGAAGTTTCTTATCCTCAAAGCTCGGATACTTCTGCGCTAGATCAAATCTAGGCGTATGCAGCGGCTCTCTGTGAAGAGGAATTTGATCCGCAAAAGTCCAAACGATCGTCCTAGCTCGCGCGTTGCCGTACGGAGCGATATTTTTCTCCATGCATTTTTTAGCGATGATATTACTATCGTCATGTATCCAGCTGCCGCCTATTTTAGCCTTTTCATCCTCGGTTAGCGTGATGCCTAGCACCTTTTCGATGTTATCTTTTTTGATCTCCGGATATCCGCCCTTGACAAACGAATCTACGGGAGCGCTACCGTCTGCGGCTAATTGGCTAACTCCGTTATGCTCTAAGCCGAAGCGGTTTCTAAAACCCATACCGCCTTGCCTAACGGACTTGTTTATATCGTAAAGTATCGGGCTGCCCGGATGATCCTCAGTCCAGCACGGCCACGGCAGACCGTAGTATTCGCCTTCGACTACGGTGCCCGGTTTTCCTAGACTTGTTTTTTCGTCAAATTTATCCCAGTTTTCTTGGTGCTTTTTGAGCCTTTCCGGAGTCCAACCCGTCATGCCGATAGTTTTTATTATATTTGCGATCTCGCGCGTAGCGACCTCAGGCCACTCGATCTTACCTTCGGCGTCTCTGATCGTGCGCGTTAGCTCGTCATAGTAGCCTAGCCTTTTGGCAAGCTCAAACAAAATTTCGTGATCGGGCATACTCTCAAAAAGCGGCTCTACGACCTGGCTTCTCCACTGGCCGCTGCGGTTTGTCGCTACAACCGTACCGCTGGTTTCAAACTGCGTCGCCGCAGGCAGTATGTAGACATCGTCTTTTTTGTCAGTTATCACGCCGGCATCGTTTACGAAAGGATCTACCAGCACTAAAAGCTCAAGCGCATCTAGCCCCTCTTTTACTTTTACTTGTTGCGCGGTAGAGGTGATACCGTTGCCGATTACTACTAAGGCTTTTATACTGTCGCCGGCATTATCTACGGCTTCGTTGCCGTTTTTACCATCAAGCACGCCCGCCCACCATTTTGATAGCGTAAATCCGGGCTTAAACATCATTTCAGGCTTAACGAAATTCTTTTGGAGCCATTCAAAATCGACCTTCCACATCTTAGCGAAGTATTTCCAGTTGGCTTCGTTTTTTGGATAGTATCCGGGCAACTCGGTCGGCAAATTCGCCATATCCGTCGCGCCTTGAACATTGTCGTGGCCGCGAAGGATATTACAGCCGCCGCCGCTAACGCCCATATTTCCTAGCACTAGTTGCAGGATCGGAGCGATACGGGTATTTGAGCTGCCTATTGTGTGCTGAGTTAGACCCATCGCCCAAACAACCGATCCCGGACGATTTTTAGCGTAAACTTCGGTTATCTCAAGAAGCGTCTCTTTTTTGATCCCGCAAACATCGGCTACGACTTCAGGCGTCCATTTGGCAGCCTCTTCGCGGATCAGATCCATACCGTAGACGCGGTCGTTTATAAATTCCTTATCTTCCCAGCCGTTTTGAAATATGATATTCATCATGCCGTACATAAAAGGTATATCCGTACCGGTGCGAATTTGAGCGAAATAATCAGCCTTAGCCGCAGTTCTCGTGTATCTTGGATCGATCACGATTAGCTTTGCGCCGTTATTTTCCTTCGCTTTTAGAAAATGCCTAAAGCCAACTGGGTGGTTTACCGCCGGATTTGCGCCCACTATAAAGATAGACTTCGCGTTTTGGATATCTCCAAGATGATTTGTCATAGCTCCGTAACCCCAAGTATTCGCCACACCGGCGACTGTAGAGCTGTGTCAAAGACGTGCTTGGTGATCTAGGTTATTAGTCCCGAACATCGCTACGAATTTGCTTATATAATAGCTTTGTTCGTTGCAATCTTTTGCAGAGCCTAGAAACATCACTTGCTCCGGGTTTTTCTCGCGATATGCTTTTAGCTTGGCGCCGATCTCGTCGAGAGCCTCTTTGTAGCTGATGCGTTTCCATTTGCCGCCTGCTTTTTTCATCGGGTATTTTACGCGGCAGTGAGAGCGCACCATATCGATGACGTCGCTACCCTTACAGCAGTGGCCGCCAGCGCTTACGGGGTGATCTTGAGCTACCTCTTGGCGCACCCATACGCCGTTTTCCACCTCAGCCCGCACTCCGCATCCAACGGAGCAAACCGTACAAATAGTTTTTACGATTTTAGAGTTTGGAAACGGATTTGCCATCTCTTCTTGAGTTGCACTTCTGGTTACGCCGCTAGCGGCCAGTCCACTCATGCCGCCCGCTACGCCCGCTAGCGCGGCCATTTTTAAAAACGATCTTCGCCCGACTGCGTTTGAGTGGGGCATAAGACGTAAATTTGCCTCAGACATATTTATCCTTTCTTAAATTTATTATTTTGCTTGTTCGTAGTATAGATCCCAGTTTTTGCTTCTTTTATAAAGCACTTCGGTCTTTTTACTTTTACCGTATTTTAGGTTTGACGCCGCTGCCGTCGCTACTCCGGCCGTAGCCGCTACCGCTCCGACTAGCCCCGCCTTTTTTAAAAATTCTCGCCTATTTTTTTGCATTTTCTTCCTCCATAGCTTTTAGCTTTCTCACTCGGTTTTTTTGCCTTCTTATGGCCTCAGATCTTGAAACTCCGTCCAGAGTCTTTTTATTTTTGCCGTGACTTATAGGACGCGGCGCGCTTAAAACTACACGCTCAAACTCGATAAATCCTTGCAGTAGTACCGCGACGTCTTTGTAAATTTCGCTACTTTCGTGATTAAAAAGACTCTCTATAAACTCATCGATATTTGGATTTATGACCTCTTTAAAAAGCTGCTCCTCAAGCTCGCCGTATAGCTCCAGCTCGCTCTCTCGCGCGATAAATTCACTCACCAGCGCAAATACAAAGCCCACGTTGTCTTCGTTTTCTTTAAATTTAGCCTCGTTGCGTCTAAGGTCGGTGCGGGCTAAAATTTTACGTACTTTCGCGCAAGCATGCCCAACCTCGTAACCCTCGTCGTAGTACGACAGTGAGTTTCTAAGCGGACTTGGCGGAGCGTGGAAAATTTCATCGAATTCATCCACTAAATTTTGGGGATTTTTCTCGTCGAATTTTGCCTGTATGCGCATTATGGCGGCGGCCGATTCCTCGTTTAGAGCGTGTGCTGCGGCAAGGCCTAGCATCGCGTTTACGCCTGCAAATCTATCCGCGTCTTGGCTAAAAACGAAAAAACGCGAAAATAGCGAGTAGTAAAGCCCGCGTCCGGCTGCAAATTCGCCCTTGCTAGTCATTGCCTTCCTTTATCATTTTTGTCTATTTTTTGATATTTTTCTCGATCGTGAAACTATACTACTTTTTGGCTTATTTCTTATACTTAAAAAAAAATAAATTAAAAAAATTAATATACGCTTAAATATGCCTTAATTGCATATTGCTTGTAGCGAATTTTAGGGGATAAAAGAAATATGAAATTTACGCATATATCTTGCATTTACGCTTTATTTTGATATTTACTTTTAACTCGGCTATTTTAACGGGCGTTAAACGAGCCTAAATTTAAAACCTGGAGCGAAATTTGCAAAATTTGAGGCTCATTCAAGCCCCAAAAACGCTCCTTCGTCAAATTTAAAATAAATCCTCTCGCCGACGTTAAAATTTTGCGAATTCTCCGCCAGCGTTTTTATCAAAAAGTCGCCGACTTTAATTTTCACCAAAAGCTCTTTGCCAAGATAGAGCGAAACCGAGTGCAAGATGCCCTCAAGATAGCCTTCTATCAGCGTTTTGCTTAGCGTGATTTTGCTCGGGTTTACGGCGATCTTTGCGGCGCTACGCAAATTTGACGGCAAATTTACGACCGCGTTTTCGTCAAATTTCAAAACCCCGTCCCGCGCGTCGAAAATATTTTTGTATTCGAATTCGCACACGCGCCCCTTGTGCAAAAAAACGTTTTCTTCGGCGATCGCGGTTAGCCATTTATCGTCGTGGCTAGCGATCACAAAGCCGCAGCCGTATCTTTGCCGCATGTAAAGCACCGCCTTGCCAAACAGCTTTGACGTGCCCACGTCCACGCTATTTGTCGGCTCGTCAAGCAGATATAGCCGCGATCTAAGCGCCAAATTTAACGCAAAACTAACGCGCTGCGTCTGTCCGGAGCTTAGCTCAAAGTGACGCTTGTTTAAAAAACTCTCGTCAAGCCCGACCAAATTTAACGCCTCGCTCGCTCGCTCGTCAAATTCTCCCAGTACTTCGCGGCTTTTTAAAACGGCTCTAAAATTTTCCCTCACGGAGCGTTTTAAAAGCGCGGGTTCTGGCAGCAAAACGCTAACGTCGCGCAGTAAATTTAGACTAGGCGCGCTGCTTCCCCACAGCCGCACTTCGCCGCTAGTGGGCTTTTGCAAAAACGACATCACTCGCATTAGCGTACTTTTGCCGCTACCGTTGCTGCCCGTTAGCGCGGTGATTTTGGTGACGTCGATATCAAGGCGCGGGATGTTTAAAATCTCGCTCGCGCCGTAGTTTAGGCGTAAATTTCTAACGTTTATCACTTTGCGCCTTTCTCGTTAAACTTACACAAAAGACTCAAATTTGACGCGCCCAGGCCGCTTTTTGCGAGCATAAATTTTCTAAATTTATCAAATTTCATCTATCCAGCCTTTTTAGCGCGTGTATCGCCAAATTTACCGCAAATGCGATAAAAATGAGCACCAAAGCAAGCGCTATACCCATGGCAAACTCGCCCTTGTTCGTCTCCAGCGACACCGCAGTCGTGATCGTGCGGGTAAAGTATTTGATATTTCCGCCGATCATCATCGCCACACCAACCTCAGCTACGATGCGTCCGTACGCCGTCGCTACGACCACCATCAGAGCATACCTCAGCTCGTAAAGCACGCAAAAAACTAGCTTTGCTGGCGCAAGGCGTAAATTTAGGATAGTTAGATAGTGCTTTCTATCCATATTTTCGACCACGCTTGCAGTAAGCGAGATGATGATAGGAAGGGCTAGCACAAACTGACCCAGCATGACCGCTTTTAGCGTAAAGAGTAAATTTAGGCTGCCAAGCGGGCCATTTCTCGTGATAAATGCATATAAAATAAGACCGATCGCAACCGTTGGCATGGCAAGAGCTGTGTCACTTAGAAGGCGTAAAATTTTGCGGCCCTTAAAGTCATAAAATCCAAGCGAAAAACCAAGTGGAAAGCCTATAAGAACGGCAAAAAGTATCGACACACTTGATGTGTAAAGGGTAGCCTTGATGGCTGAATATGTTTCAAGATTGCCGTTTAAAAGTAGATTAAAGGCTTCTGCAAAACCGTGAAGTAAAAAATCCAATTATTCTTTCCTAGCATATTTCTTAAGATTATTTTAAATGTGCTATAATATCACAATTTTTTTTAAAGGAGAAAAATGAAAAAGATTATTTTAGGCTCACTAGCAGCCGCAGTTTTGGCGTTTGGCGCTGATAATGAACTAATCATGGCGACTACAACAAGTACAGATAACACTGGCTTGCTTGACGCGATCTATCCAGTTTATAAGGCAAAAACAGGCGTTGATATAAAATGGACAGCTGTTGGCACAGGCGCTGCACTAAAGCTTGGCGAAGACTGCAACGCTGACATACTTTTCGTTCACTCACCAAAAGTTGAGAAAGAATTTGTAGAAAAAGGTTTTGGCTTAAAAAGAAATGCCGTAATGTACAATGATTTCGTAGTTATCGCTGATAAATCAATCGCTGATAAATTTAAAGGTAAAGATATAAAAGAGAGCTTTGAGCTTATCAAAAAAGATGGTATCAAATTCTTCTCACGTGGCGATAAATCAGGCACAGACAATAAAGAAAAAGGCATCTGGAAAAAGATCGCTGGTGAAGTCCCTGAAAAAGATAGCTGGTATATGCAAACAGGTCAAGGCATGCTAGCTACGATAAATGCTGCTGCTGAGCAAAAAGGCGTTACATTTACTGATCGTGGTACTTACATTAAATATGAAGCAAACCAAAAAGGTCATCCTGAGATGGTTATCATCAACGAGGGCGACAACGATCTTAAAAACTTCTACTCTCTAATCGCAGTAAATCCAAAACACTGCCCTAAAACTGACATCGAAAATGCAGAGAAATTTATAAAATGGGCGACAAGCGAAGAGGGTCAGAAATTTATAGGTGACTTCAAACTTCTTGATAAGCCACTTTTCACGCCTGACGCGAATACTCGCAAGAACTAATTTTATTTACGCGCAAATTTGAGTCGAATTTATGGCTTAAATTTGCGTGATTCGGGTGCACTTTGCGCCCTTTTTATAAATCAAATTTAAACTCTCCGACGTTATTTTTAAACGTCTCAAAACATTTATTACTAACAACTTCGTCTTTAGTGTATGCTTGATATAATTTTAGTAATTCTAAAGTCGTTATTATTAATATACCTTCACTTTTTGCATAGCTTATTTGATTGGCATGTATCGGCTCCCTTTTGCCAGGCTCTATGTCGCGTTGAGGGTTAACTATTAGCAGGCCTTTTACATTGCCAGGAGACTTGGTATCGTCTTCGGCTATTAAATCAGCTACATGTTTCTTGCACTGTGCTATATTGCTATTTTTGATGTTTGTATTTATTCCCTTTATCTCTACCATAAAGTTAACATCTTCAAATTCGAATCTAAAATCTTCTTTTTTCACATCTGTAAAATGACTGTCTGTTAGTTTGAAAATATCTACTAAGATTTCCTTCACTACACCAACTAGCTCATCTCCTGTTGAATATAGGATTGATTTGATTTTATTATTTTTAGATATTTCCTTTTCTAATACATCAAGCTGTTTCAATACTTCGTCTTTTTCACTCAAATAACTTCTATTACTAAAATATTCTATATTACTTATCCATTCTGGAGCTATAGATTTATGGTATTGAGATAATATAAAATCAAGCATAACGCCAACCTCATTATTATCTTTTATATCTAATGTTGTTACATATATGCCCTCAATATCCAATATAACATCTTTTCCACCGTTTGATTTTTTTAACGATCTGTATATAGACTCATCAAAAACAAAATCAGATAAGAATATGTCATCATCTATTTTAGTTACACTTTTTTCATATCTGATAGTTGGAAAATTGCGTATCATTGGCGATAAAGAATCTGGAAAATATTGAATTATACTAGATATTTTTATATTGTAAGTACTTATTGTCCAGCCATCGCCACCAATTTCTCCTGTTGTTATATTTTGTGGCATTATTATCAAAGTATTACTTTTTTTAGTTTCCTGAAGTATTTTTGATAATAAGCGAGCAAATCCTTTAATGTCCAAACATATACTTTTATTTTTATCAAATTTCCAGAGCTGACCATCGTTAAAATCTACTATATTATAATCAAATTCATCAAAACTTCTCGGCTCGCTTATTTTGCTTATACAAAAATTCTTATCTCTCAAAAAGCAAGTGCGTTGAGTTAGTACTTGAATATTCATTTTATACTCCAGGTGGTTTATATTGCTCGCATAAATCTAACTTTTACATAGTTAATTTTATTTTTTGCGCTTAGAAAATTTTCCCGCCGAACATCTCATACATCGCTTTTTCTTCGCCCCAAATTTCGCGGTGTTTTTTGATGCAAGATTTTATCGCGCCCACGAGATAGCGCACGTCTTGCTCGGTGTGCGTGTAGTGCAGGCTCACGCGCACGAAGCCGGGCTTACTTTCTGGCATGCGCCCCTCTTTGATACCTAGCAGATCGTGAGCGTAGGGCCCCGCGCACATCACGCCCGCGCGAGTCTGGATGCCGAAGTCGTTGCTAAGGCTCGCGGCGAAATCATACGCCGAGACGCCGCGCACGTTAAAGGAAATTATCGGCAGCCGCGGCGCGCCCTTTGGAGCGTAGTTTATGATCTCGTCTATGCCTGCTAGCTCGCGCTCAAAAAGCCGCGCGAGCTCGTCCTCGGCACTTTTTATTTGTTCGAAGCCCACTTCGTTTCGCAGCGCATATGCCAAATTTGCCCGCATAAGCCCGGTGATAGGCGGCGTACCGCCTTCTTCTAGCTGCTCGGGATTTTTTAAAAATACGTGCCCTTCGCGGCTAGCGTATGCAACCGTCCCGCCCGCGGCAAATGTCGGCACGTCACCGTTAAACAGCTCCTTTTTGATCGCCAAAAGCCCGCAGCTAGCAGGTCCGCCAAGTAACTTATGCGGCGAGAGGAAAATAGCGTCGAAATAATCGCAGTCTAAATTTGCGTGCGAGCTCAGCGCCGCGCAGTCAAAAGCGACAATACCGCCCGCGGTCCTTATTAGCTCGCTGATCTTTTTATAGTCGCTGATGACGCCCGTGACGTTTGAGGCAGCGCTAAACGAGCCGATGATGCGGCGTCCGGCATTTAGCTTTAGGATGCGCTCAAGCGCAATTAGATCGATCTCGCCGGACTCGCTAAGAGGTACGTGCAGGTAGTCGCAAAGCCCCTCGCGAAAGCTAAGCTCGTTTGAGTGGTGTTCGTATGGCGAAACGAGCACGAGCGGAAGCTGCGCGGCGCGTAAATTCGCCTCGCCGATCGCGCTTCTGGTCGCAGGCGGCAGGTAGATGCCCAGTATCTCTTGAAATTTCTTGATCGCAGCCGTCGCGCCCTGTCCGCAGGCGATGAGACAAAACCGCTCGTCAAGCCCAAGTAGCTTTTTTAGGCTCTCTCTCGCGCCCTCGTAGCGATGCTGCGTGATGATGGCGCTCGAGCTACTGTCGGAGTGGGTGTTGGCGTAGGTTTTGAGAGTCTGCGCTATCTCGCGCTCTACGGGCTCGTAGGCAAGCCCCGAAGCGGTGTAATCAAAATAGTGCACGCCTTGTTTTAATATGATATTTTTTCGTATTTCGTCTAAATTTACCATTTTTACTCTTTAAATTTAATACGGTAATTATAGTAAATTTTCGCAAATTTGGGGCTTTTGCGGTGGAAATGATTTAGTAAATTTGGAGATTAAATTTGAGCAAGTTAAATTTAACCGCAAGGCGGCAAATTTAACTTGATAAAGCACAGAAGCGCGAGCCACAGAGGCTCACGACCATTTTATTATTTGTTTATAAAATTTTTCTCTAGCCACTCGATGGCTTTTGCCTCGGTTTCGAATCGTCCGCTTTTAGCGACTTGATTTTGCCCCTCGTAGAAGCGAATCCTGATACCGTCTTGGACGCTATCTACCTTTATTCTAGTGATCTTGTCTTTGTTTAGATAGACCCTATCGTTTAGTTTTACGTACATTTTTTCTCCCTTAAATTTGATGTGGTTTTATTTCTTTTTATCGTTTGCGTCGTCTTTGGCCGAGTCTTTTTTCTCGCCGTCTTTTTTCAAAAACAGCTCCTTAAAGCGCTTGTCCGCAAAGTCCTCGATATCGTTTTGTAGCTGCCTATAGGCGTTTATGAGCTCATGCGCGCGCTCGTTTAGCGTCGTGCCAGCGTTCTCGCCGCCGCCTTGCTTGGTGGTAAAGAGCTCCTCTTTTAGATTTTTTTGCAAAATTTGCAGATGATTCCAGCATTTTTTATAGTTCATGCCCAGGATTTCGGCGGCCTTTGAGATCGAGCCGACCTCGGCGATGACGTCTAGGACTTCGGTTTTGCCCTTGCCGAATATCAGCTCGCCCTCGTCGTTTTCTATCCAAGTTTTGGTTTTTACTCTCATCTTTTTCCCTTTCTTCTCCTTAAAACACCCCAACTGGCAGTATTTTACGTCGATTTTATAGTCTTTTAGCGTCGATCGGATCGTCTTTAGCCCCACGCCCGCAGCCGCGTCTCTAGCGTCTTTGCACAGTATCCTGTCCTTTTCGTCGGTCATCTGTTTTAGCTGCGTCATCACGGTGTATTTACCGCGTCCGTTTTCTAGCCCGCCAAACTGCCCTAGCTCACAGTTGTCGATTTTTACGCCCATTTTTTCGGCCTCGTCGCTAACCTCGCCGATCTCCACGCCTAGCTTTGCAGCGATCTTAAACGCCGCTCCGCAGTCTAGCCTACCCTTTGGATTTAGCAGCTTGGTTATCAGTTCTCGTATTTGCTCACTCATAGATTCTCTCCGCGCCGCTATATACATTTATGTTTTCGCCGCGCGCAAAGCCGCACAGCGTGAGGTTAAATTTACGCGCTATCACGACGCCAAGGCTAGTCGGAGCCGTGCGCGAGACGAGCACTGGGATGCCGTGCATGACGGCTTTTGCCACCATCTCGGAGCTTAGCCTTCCGCTCACCATCAAAAACGAATTTTGCAGCTGCGCGCCGGCTAATACCGCCTTGCCGACGGCCTTATCTATCGTGTTGTGCTGGGCGATATCTTCGCCGATGTAAAACTGCTCGCCGCTAACAAAAAGCTTAGCCGTATGCACGCAGCCCGTCATCTCGTATAGCTCGCACTGCGTGTAAAACTGCCCCATCTGGCGCAAAATTTCGTCTTTGTGAAATTTAACCTCGCCCTTTATCGAGCGCGCCGCCATAGCCTCGGGATCGATATTTGCCGTCGAGCTACGTCCGCAGCCGCTGATTATCACCTTTTCCTCGTCAAACTGCTCGAGGCGCTTTTCGTTGATTTTAGCCTTTACCCGCACGCTTAAAGCGTCGCCTGAAAGCTCTATACTCTCGATATCCTCAGGGCTTGCGATCAAATTTTCGCTGATGAGATAGCCTGCAGCTAGTGCCTCCTGATCGGTCGGAGTTGCCATCACCGCGCCGAAACGCTTGCCGTTTATGTAGATCTCAAGCTTGATCTCGCGCACCAAAATATCATCAACGGCGCTTTTTTGCGCGCCTTTAAATTTGGTGATTTGGGTCGTAAAAATAGGTTGCATGATTTTCCTTAATTTTTGCGAAATGATAGCTTGAAAATCTAAATTTAGGATTTGATTGTAGTGAAATCTTGCTTAAATCAAGCAAAAACTTAAACGTATTTTAGCGCGTTTTTATCGGTATCCGATGATGATTTATATATGCGAATCTAGCATATATCTTAAAATATTTTTTGACTAAGATTTTATCATTATCTATTATTTGCATAAGAAATAAAAGAATAGTAAAAATAGTATAAAGCTAGAATTGGATCGCACATAACTTGCCGCATATGTAGATTAAATCTTGAAAAATCATAAATATAATTTGCAGCCCGATGTAGGACCAAGAAGGAAATTTATATTATAGAGTCAAGTTAAAAAAACTAATTTTTATCAAGCCGTATTTTACTGTTATATGGCTCGTGTATGACTCAAACACGCCGACCGTATATAAAAAGCCCTTAATTATATTCATTAAGGGCTTTTTATATGAAAACTTAGACCTTTTATCGACGAAAAATCATTTTCGAGCGATAAAGTTTCGTCTAAGTTTTTATATTTTTCTTTTTGCCTGACCAAAGAAAAATATAGGCCGTCTGTCAAGACCTTACAGCTAACTCATTTGAGTTTGCTAAGTTAAGTATTAACATATTGTCTTATGTAAGGGTTGTTTATTCTTGATGTTTTGATAAATGATATTAAGTTCTAAGACTATACGATGGAATTAGAAGCTGTTATTTTTTATTAAGTTAAAGTAAATTTTGGTTTATAGGGAAATTTACTTTTGTTTTTTTATTTGGTATTTTAGCGCAAATTTTAAAAATTGAGATTTTGTTGGTTTTTATATAGCATAAATAAAGATTAAAGTAGAGATTGTTTTTTGAGCAAGAAATAAAAATCAAAAAGAAGAGTATTTTTGTGCGGGATTAAGATTATTTGATAAAACAAGCGTCGCTATAATATAGCCGTATTAGTTTTCGCAGTCGTATTAACCCCTCGATTTAGTTGCGTTTTGAATATGCCCATGTTATAAGAGCCTTATTTTTCCAAATCCTAACTATCGTATCCGCAAGAATCCCGTCTTGAAAACCGACAAAGCTTAATATTTTTTCTTCTGCATTGGTTTGAGCATTTATTAGATAATTAATCTCACTCAAACTATCGCCACTCTTTTACCGCAAGCTTTTATGTAGTTAAAAAATGTTTTATACTTGATATTATACGCCTCGCTTTCTATCCTAGCTACGGCTGATTGGGTTATGCCCATCCTTTTGGCTACCTCGCTTTGAGTTAGCCCTACCTTGTTTCTAGCGTCTATTAAGCTACCGGCTTAAAGTCGTGCAGTCTAAAGAGGAGTGCGTAAGGCTGCAAAGAGGCTATCTTGAGATCTTTGTAAAAGATAAAAGCGATATAAAACGAAAAGAAAATTTGGTTTATGAGTGGTACTATGAAAAGGCGATGTTATATTTTTTTAATATCTTGCAAGAATTTAACAAGATAGCAAAACAAGATATCAAAAGTGTAAAAATAAGGCAGATGAAAACAAGATGGGGGAGTTGCAACCCCTATAAATCATATATAAATTTAAATATAGAGCTTATCAAAAAGCCAAAATTATGTATCGAGTACGTCGTATTTCACGAGCTTGCTCACCTGCTCTATCCAAATCACTCAAAGAAATTCTATGACTATCTAACGCTTTATATGCCTGATTGGCAAAAACGCAAGGAAATTTTAGAGAGAGTTTAGAAAATTTGGCTTAAATTTTGGACTATTAAACATTTTTTGTATTCTAAAAAATATTTTAAAACCTAAGAGAAAGTGATGAAAAATTTTTGATTTTTTAATGTTGATAAAGTAGGTGGTGGGTTCACCAGGACTATTGTATCAATAATATTCAGCAAATAATAGAGCCTTATGATCTAAAGTAAATACATCATTACTCTATAAAATACTTTTTTATCATCTAATAGGCATTTATGATATTTACTATACATTAAT
>NZ_CABPVS010000004.1:321233-352578 GCF_902460845.1 Campylobacter concisus
GGGATATTAAATGTAGCTGTATATGAGTTTTTGATATCTGAGTCTTCATTTTTTACTAAAGATATACTCTCATATATACTTTTATCAAAGCAGTGATGAAGATATATCTTATCTATATCTTCACTTGTCTTACCATCTTCGTTTTCAATGATGAGATTATTTATTGTTATAATCTCTATATTTTTATAGACTATTATTGATATTTATTCTTCGATTTCTTATAAAATTTATCAAAACTCGCAGGCAGCCCACTATCTATTTCTTTAAGTTTTGAATAGGAATTCTTATTGTTCTATCTGTTGTAAATCATCGCTTTTAAAAATAGTTTTTTCTTGCTTAAAAATGTTCAAATACATTTTTTCACCAGATATTATGTCGCCATAAATTTCATATATGTAGTTTGAATTTTTAAATTTATTCCCATCAAGCGCTCATTTACATTATTTTTTATTGGTGTTGGTTTTGATAAAATTTCTAAACTTTTGGTATTTCTTTTATTTACCCAAAAATAACCACCATTTGTATAATGTATGTCACCCTCGCATTCGAACATAGCAATAGCTATTAAAATTTTTTCATTTTCATAGCAATATCCTATTTCTTCGGCTTTAAAAAAAGTAATTACAAAATCACGCACGCTAGCCCTATTTATCAAATTTTAAATATTTACTATCGCAATCTTCAAAATGATTATACTCGTTCATAGAATTTCCATAGTTTTGTATGACTATGCTATCACTTTCATACATCCCGTCAATCTTTTTAAATTTTATATAAAATCCACCTTCGCCATTGCTTTTTATGCTTGATATATAGCCTTGTGAATTTGTCTGATTATTATCAACTATCTTGTAAAAATACTTTGCCTTATTGGTATTTTTCGTTATTTCTATTGAAATATTACAAGGCTCATTCTTGTAAAGCCCAGTTAAATTTATATCTTTTGCGTAGGCATTATGCGCCATAAAGGCTAGCACCATAAAATAAAAATAACTATCTTTTTTTGCCATATCGATCCGCTCTTTTTTAGTCGCATTATATCTATTTAACAAAGGCAAAACTATATCTTTTTGATTTTTCCATTCTCAAATTTATATTTTCTTTCGTCTGATCGTTTTCCGCTACTTTTAAAATTTGGGTCGCCGTTGTTGGTTAGTGTATTTTTGCGTGGTTTGTCTATTATTAAGATGCTTTCATTAGTGACTTCAACAAGTGGCACACTCGCGCACCAATCTATCTCGCCTTGAAATTTTATCTTATCGTCATCTTTCTTTTCAAAAATTCTCAAAGGTCCGTGTCCACTACAGGCGGAATAGTTTTGTATGTCTTGAAATATCCACACTTCGCTGCGATTAACTTTGGTATAAAATATTAAATTTGGTTCAAGCTCATACTCACACTCTCTACTATAAATCTTTTCATCGTTTATACTTATGGAGCATTTGTTATCCTTGCTATATGTTTCTATACTTAAGTTTTGAGCATTAGAAAATACGATAAAAAGTAGTGATAAAAATAAAAATCTTTTCATAGAATTAACCTTTATAGCCTTTTTTTAGACCCTTTTCTAATTTTTCCTTAACTTTTGCCGCAGCTTCCTCTTTTGTAATGCTTCCATCCATATTTTTGTCTAATCCTTTATTTGCTATATAGCTAGAACTACTAGAACTAAATAATACGTAATCGTTCGACTTGCCAATAGCTTTTGGATAAATAATTGCCATATAAATGTCCTCTATGGTTTCAATTTTTCCAGCATAAGGCATAAAATATTTTTCTACATATTCAAGTTGTTCAACTTTAGACATATTTGCTAGTTTTAATGTGGTTGTCCCTAGACCGGCTGCTGTTGTTTCTAAAAATTGTATAAGTCCTAGCACTAGCAACTGGATTTTATACTAGCTGAAAAAGTCTCACCTGTCTCAAAAGTCATACATGACATCAAAAAATCAGGATTTATTTTTAAATTTATACATATTTCTATAACTTTTTCCTTAAATTCTAAAGAAACTTTTTTACCCCAAGCAATTTTATTGTCTGTTTTTAAATCAACCCCCAACCCCCTCATCTCCATCTTCCCACATACCACTATCTACTCTAGTTAAACTCTTTGATTCATTAAAAGAGCTAATAAATTTATCCATATTTTTTTGCTTAGCTTGTCGTCTTCATAGATATTTACGTCCTACGCTTGATCTATATTTTTATTTATCAAGACATCATCATGTTTTAGACTGGCTTTAAATATTTTTTAAAGAAGTAGACACACTACTCCTCTTTTCTATTCTCAGGCAAAATCAAATGACCATTTTTGTCTATTAAGGAGTATTGGACTAACACTATATAAATTAGATCATGGATACGATAATTGTCATAATCGCCAGTATAGTCATCATATTTTCTTAAAAACTCAGCATATGGCTTTTTATCTGTTTTTTTTATGTCTTTTAGATCTCTAAAAGAGTAAAGTATCGGCACATACTTTAAAGTATCTTCAAAGACCTCTTTAAATTTCTCATAATCTTCGCCGTAAATTCTTTTAAATAGCTCTTTATTATTTTTATAAAGAAGTAAAGCTAGTTTTGCAGTGGAGTTTCTATAGTAAGATCTAGTACAATGAATAGAATTGCCGACGCTATAATTATATTTAACCCGTACTTGAAAATATTTTGAATACCCATCTATACACTCTTTTTGAGTTTTAGCTATCCTCTCTCTTGCTATCTTTAGAGCTTTTTCTTTTAAATTTGGAGCTTCTTTTACAATTAGATTATAAAGATCAGCAAAATAGTTATCTCTAAAAGCAAGAAATTTGGACTGACAAACAAAGTCTTCTAAAGAGTACTCTTTAAATTTATATTTGCCCTTAGCATCAGAACATTTAAAGCTAGGGGATGTATTAGTACTGTAATCGTTTGAAAAATAGTCATCACCGGTAAAAAATTCGTCTTCGATCTGTTCAAAATTATCGATCGCTTTATTGGTAGCTTGGCTAGGCATTAAAGCTTCAAAAGCATATAAATTTAAGTTTATTAGTAAATTTATTAATAAAATAGTTTTAAATTTCATACTTCAGCCCTTTATTTAAATTTCTTAAATATATTTGCTTCTCTTATACGTTTATAAGAGTTTATTCTTTTTGTTCTGCTTTCTTTATTTGCACCGCCATTTACTAAATCTGTTACTCTATTTACTATTTCTTCATTGTCTAATTCCGGCTTGCTTTTATCGGCTCTATCGTAAATGTTCTTTTTTTTAGCCCAGAAAAATGCAGCCGACACAAAAGCAAAGGTTTTATTTTCAGCTACCAGTTCTGGATTATCCACAAAGCTTACTTCATCTCCTACTAATTTAACTTTGTGTGCGAATTTATTAAATTCGGTATATATTTCTCTACCAGTTATTTGTATTATCCCTCTACCTCTATATTTCCAGCCGTCACCTTCTTCGGTATTGCCAAGTCGCAAGTCCTTAGGTCTATTTTCATCAGCATATCCTAGATTGGCTATGGCTTCTTGATTGGCTTTTTGAATTATTTTTCCTTTTTTGTCTTTTATTCTTCCTATATCCTTACTTCTATCATAATTATTTTTAAAATAGCCAATATTAGACCCCATAAGACCTTCCACGCTATAATCTAAGCTCTCTGTCAGTTTTGGGAAGCTACTTTCCACCTCTACCGCACATTGCCCAAAAAAATGTTCTAATCTATTTCTAGTATTAAGCTTATATTTTACATACATTTGAATTCCGTCATCATCTCTTCTATTTAGCTCATCCACCATCTCTTGCAGAATATATTCTTGATTTATTTTTATATTAGTAAACACTTGTTTTAACATATCTAGTGTAAATGGATAATCTTTAATCTCTATTAAAACATTTGCCCCCTCATCTCCATCTTCCCACATACCACTATCTACTCTGGTTAAACTCTTTGATTCATTAAAAGAGTTAATAAATTTATCCATATTCTCTTTATTTAATAAATTTATACCAAGCTTATCATCTTTATCTGCATTAGACTGATTATTAGAGCTCTCTTCTTTTGCATAAATCTGATAGCTCTTATTTGTCTTCTCATCACTTTTTAGCTCTTTGCTTAGCTTATCATCTTCATAGATATTTATCTCATTTGATGAGATATCTTTATTTATATATAAGTAATTATCATTTTTTATTAAAGCATCGTCTTTATTATCACTAAGCTTTAATTTAGCATCAAATACCTTCTCTTTTATAGCATGCTCAAACTCATATATAACTAGCTTATCATTACTAAATCTAATATATAAAGGTATCTTTATATCTATCCTTATATGGTTTTTGCCATATCTTGTATAAAACTTAAATTTATCCTTATCACCTTCAAGATATGCAAAAAATACTATAGTATGACCACCTTGCTTTAGCTTATCTAGATCATCTTTTTGTATAACATCTAAAATTTTAAATGTTATCTCTTTACTCTTTTGATCTTTTAAGTCCACTGCATCTTTTGGATTTGATTTGGATAGCTCATCATACTCTTTACTTTTTATGACCTTATATCCCCAAAGTATCTCTTTATATCTCTTACTACCTTTTTCTTGTTTATATATAGCCTTTAAGCATATTGGCTCATTTGTCTTAAATGGATACTCACTATCAGAGATTACATTTGTTATATGATCTGTTATATCTCTTAACGAGACCTTATTGCTATAGCAAAAGTTAGAGCTACTCTTATCTTGATATCCTAAAGATATTACAGCTGTATCAGTGTGAGCATGAATATCTTTAGTGCTATAAACTTTACTTAGATCACTTGAATAAAGTATAAATTTAGTATCTCCTTTATTCTCTTTATCTATTGGGATATTAAATGTAGCTGTATATGAGTTTTTGATATCTGAGTCTTCATTTTTTACTAAAGATATACTCTCATATATACTTTTATCAAAGCAGTGATGAAGATATATCTTATCTATATCTTCACTTGTCTTACCATCTTCGTTTTCAATGATGAGATTATTTATTGTAAGAGTAAGACCTGAACTTGATGTTGATGTGGGCACTATATTGTTGCCATGAGCTAGACGAAGCCTTATATCAAACATAGCTGAGTCTTTATCATCTCTTAGGGTAAAGTTGTTCTCTTTAGCAAAATTTAATAAAGAGAAATTTAGGTGTTTGTTGTTAGACGTTTGGTCTTCAAAGTACTTCATGCTTATAGCGCCATCTTCTAGTTTATACTCTATATCATCACTATTTTGCTTTATGCTAGTAAAGGTAGCACCATTTATCTTATCTTCTTCATTTTTGTTTTCTTGATAGAGTATTACCGTATCTTTGCTCTTTGTATTTTTAAATTTTATCTCTTCATTTTTACTATCTTCATAAGAGTCAAATTTAAAGTCAGTAAGTATTAGCTCGCATAAATTTACCTTGCCATAGTTTGGCCTACTAGAATTTAGCTCTTTTGGGTTTAGCTCACTGCAATCAAATGGAGTCTGACTAGCTAGCACGACGGTAAATTCGCTCTTTTTAGGTTGAAAGACTCTAATGGGAGTTGTCATCTTCCTTGGACATAGCAAGAGTATACTTTCTTGTTTGTAAAATTCCTCCTCTCTTTGCCTTAAGAGCTTATTTATTCTTGAAGTGTTTGAAGCATTTGAGCTGATTAAATTTACGCAGTATATGTTTTCAAGGCTAAAGGTCTTTGTACTTTGAGTGCTTAATAAAGAATTTATCTTTGTAACAAATGGCTGAAATAAAGCCTCACACTTTGATGCATCTGATGCATTTAAATTTGATCCATTTTCTTGAAGTTTCATAAATTCTAAATGAGTGACGTCTTGGATGATCTCTTTATTGTTTTGATTTTTTGATTTATATTTTGCTTTGGATATATTTAAATGGCTAAAAACATCTATGCACTCGGCAAAATTAACATTTTGTTCATCACTTTCATAAAGCCCAAACTGATTTGAAATTTTTTCTCGCAAAAGAGATATTTTATTGCTTGCTTCATCACTAAAGCTCTCATATGCTAGCCAAAACCAGGCCTTAAAACGATTTTTGCTTTTGATGTAGCTTGCTAGGGATGGATCAATATTACTTTTCTTGCTGATATAAAGAAGTGCTAAAAGTGCGACATGCTCTCTTGAAATTTGGCTGTTTTGTGTATCTGAAGTAAGTGAAACGGCTTGTAAATTTTTAAGTGGAGAGTTGTTTAATTTTTGATTTATCTCTTGGATTAGCGGCGTAAGCTTTTGCTCCAAGATGGCATTTAGCTGATCTTCCGAGCTAAATTCAAACTCAGGTAAAGTATCGGCACTTCTAGACTTTGCATAAGCCTCTTTTGCGGCGTCATTTATCTTTTTTAAAAGTTCATCTGTATCTATCTTTTCTATGGTAGTCGTGCTCGTGGTGTTAGTGATAGTTCGCTTGACATCTTTTATGACTTTATCTTTGTTGTTTTTATAAATTTGAGTACAAATAAGTTCTATATCATCTTTTAGGCTAAAGCCATATCCAATAAGTAGTTTGTTGTTAGATATAAATGGCCTACTTATGTCATTGTCATATGAAAATTTTATAATATCTATTAAATTTCTTTTAAAATTTACATCATTTCTGGGCGTTAGAGGCATTAAACTTCCTTGGAAATTTTTGCTAAATATTAGCACAAACTTAAAAAGTATTCAACAATAAAACTTTATAGTAAAAATTTATGTCAAAAACATAAATTTGCATGTTTTTATTTTTGACAAGGCTATTTAAAAGGGCTTGTAAATTTAAAGCGCCTTTATAAACTCTTTAAATTTATCGCCTCGCTCGGCATAACTCCTAAACTGATCAAGGCTCGCAGCCGCCGGGCTTAGAAGTGCTATCTCGCTAGTCTTTAGCTCTTTATTTATCTCATTGACAGCATTTTGCAAAAAGCCGCATTTCAAAGCTGGTATGCCAAATTTAGTCGCTAATTTCATGAGTTTGTCACTATTTGAGCCAATGGCGTAAATTTTTACTCTTAAACTCTTTAAGCCTTCAAAAAGTGGCGTCATGTCAACACCCTTATCATCGCCACCAAGTATTAGATGTATGAAATGATCTTTGTAGCGTTTAACGGCCTGTATACTCGCGTCGATATTGGTCGCTTTTGTGTCATTGACCCAGATTCTGCCATTTTTATCGCTAAATTCTTCAAGCTTGTTTGCCTCGATGACGAAGGTATTTAAAAGCGCGACATCGCAGCGGTCAAATAAAATTTTCTCCACCGCCAGTGCTAGCAGTGCATCAAGCAAAAATGGCGTTTTGAAATTTATATCATCTACGCTTACACCACAAAATTTAGCCAGATCGCTCTCATCTTTGTAAGAGATCACTTTTGCCTTTGTTGGCGTGTTGGCGTAAATTTCAGGCACGATCGCCACGCTACTTTCGCTCATGCTAGCAAGCGGCTTTAGCTTAGCCTTTTCGTATTCGCTCATATTGCCATGCCAGCTTAGATGATCTGGAGTGATCGGCAAAAGCACGTAGATACCAGGTGTAGCGTGATTTGTGTAGTGAAGTGTAAATGAGCTAGTCTCAAGTATCCAAATTTTAGCGTTTGAGTCTAAATTTGCCAGCGCAATGCCAACGTTGCCACCCATGACTGAGCCCTTGCTCTCTAGTAGGTGCTGTGTCATCTTGGTTGTCGTAGTCTTGCCGTTTGTGCCACTTATCCAGATATTAAATGGCAGATTTTCTTTATAAATTTCATAAAAATAGTCATACTCGCTTACCAAATTTCTAGCTTTTTTAATAAGCTCGTGATGAGGCGGGATACCTGGACTTGGTATCTCTAGGCTGCTTTTTGCTGGATCAAATTCGCTAACTGGCAAAAGAGTGTTGCCAAACTCATCTTTTGAAATTTCACTAAATTTATCATCATAGATATCCCAAAGACCGTCTTTTGTGAAATTCTTTGCGATTGCCTTTATCGTGCCACCGTAGCCAAATAGCGATTTTCTCATGACTTTCCTTATCTGATCTTTAGTGCGGTTAGTGCTATTAGATTTGCTAAAAGTGCGATGATCCAAAAGCGAACGATGATCTTATTTTCTGCCCAGCCTTTTATTTCAAAATGGTGATGTATAGGCGCCATGAGGAAAATTCTGCGTTTAAAAATTTTAAAGCTACCCACTTGCAAGATAACACTTAGGGTTTCAACGACAAATATAAGGCCAATAATGATGAGTAAGATTTCGTTTTTGGTCGCAACGCCCATAAAACCGATATATGCTCCAACGCTTAAGCTACCGCTATCGCCCATAAAGACTTCGGCTGGATGGCAATTAAACCATAAAAAGCCCATCAATGAGCCAATTAAAGCTGAAGATACAACAACGCTTTCACCAACACCTATGATCTTTGGCAAGAGTAAATATGAGCTAAAGACAGCGTGTCCGCAGATATAAGCAAAAACGCCAAGTGTTAAAAGTGAAAATATCGATGGCACAGTAGCTAGCCCGTCAAGCCCGTCTGTTAAATTTACTGAATTTGAAGCAGCGACTATGACCAGTGTCCAAAAGAAAATGGCAAAAATTTTCATGTCAAAGATCGGTTGCTTATAAAATGGTAGGTAAAATTCAGTGCTTAACTCTTTGCTAAAGTACAAAAATGATGCGATCAAAAAGGCGATGAGAAATTGAAAAAATAGTTTTGCTTTTGGGCTTAGGCCGGCGTGATTTTTTGCTCCTAAAATTTTACTGTAATCGTCCTTGTAGCCAAGCAGTGTAAAGCAAACTAGGCAAAAGAGCGATGTTAAGACAAATGCGTTATCAAGCCTTGCGCAAATTATCGTGGAAAGTACGGCTGTAAAGACAAAGACAAGTCCGCCCATGGTCGGCGTTTTGGCCTTTTTTTGGTGAGTTTGTGGGGCAAGCTCGTAGATAGGCTGGGCGGCGTTTTTTGCCTTTGCCCAAGTGATAAATTTGGGCATCAAATAAGTTGTGAGTGCAAAAGCGATGAAAAAAGCGATACCAGCACGGACGGTGATGTATTGAAAGATATTAAAATTTAAAATTTCATAGATATAGTAAAACATGAGAGCCTTTATTTTTAAAAAAAGCAATTTTAGTATAATGGCCTTAAAAATTATCTAAAATTAAGGATAAATTTTCAAAATGAGTCAAAAAACTATTTTAATAATAACTGATGGTATTGGATTTAATAAAAGCGGTAAATTTAACGCATTTGAGGCGGCTAAAAAGCCAAATTACGAGAAATTTTTTAAAGAAATTCCAAACTCGCTCATAAAAACCTCTGGAAACGCTGTGGGACTACCTGAAGGGCAGATGGGAAACAGCGAAGTAGGGCATATGTGTATAGGAAGTGGGCGAGTTTTGTATCAAAATTTGGTCAAAATTTCACGCAGCTTCGCTGACGGCTCGATAGCAGAAAATGAAGCCCTAAAAGCTCTTTTTAAAAAGTGCAAAAAAATTCACGTCATAGGGCTTTATAGCGACGGCGGCGTGCACTCACATATGGAGCATTTTGATGGTATGTGCGAGCTTGCCAGCAAAAATGGTTGCGAAGTTTTTGCCCATGCTATCACCGACGGACGTGACGTTAGCCCAAATAGCGGTCTAAATTTCATAAAAAGCTTGGAGGCTAAATTTAAAGTAGCTACCGTTTGTGGGAGATTTTACGCGATGGATAGAGATAAACGCTGGGAGCGCGTAAAAGAGGCCTATGATAGCCTAGTAAATGGGGCAAATTTAAGCAATCTAGCACCAAGCGAGTATCTACAAAAAAGCTATGATGAGGGCGTGACTGATGAGTTTGTAAAGCCAGCGAGCTTTAACGGCTTTAAGGGTATGAGCGAAGATGATGGCGTGATCTTTATAAATTTTCGAAATGATAGAGCAAGAGAAATTTGTCAGGCTTTAGGTGATGAGAAATTTATCGAGTTTGAGAGACCTTTTGCTATCAAAAATCTTATCACCATGACTGAATACGACGCAAATTTTAAATTTGAAGTGCTCTTTAAGAATGAAAAGATAAAAAACACGCTAAGTGAGGTCATCGCAGCCGCTGGATTAAGGCAGCTTCACACGGCTGAGACCGAAAAATACGCTCACGTAACTTTTTTCTTTAACGGCGGCGTTGAGGAGCTAGCCAGCAACGAAACAAGAGTGCTTATCCCTAGCCCAAAGGTAAAAACCTACGATGAAAAGCCAGAGATGAGTGCAGCAGAGGTTTGCAAAGCCGTGCTAAAGGGTATGGATGACGAGCAGGACTTCATTGTGGTAAATTTCGCAAATGGCGATATGGTAGGGCACACTGGCAACTATGAGGCAGCTATAAAAGCAGTAGAGGCGGTAGATACGGCTCTTGGAGAAATTTACGCCAAGGCAAAAGAGAAAAACTATGCGATGATCATCACGAGCGATCACGGAAACTGCGAAGAAATGCGTGATAGCAGCGGTGAGCTACTGACAAATCACACGACTTATGATGTCTTTTGTTTTGTGATGGCTGATGGCGTAAAAAAAGTAAAAAACGGTGGTCTAAACAATATCGCTCCTAGTGTTTTAAAGATTATGGGACTTGAAATTCCAGCTGAGATGGACGAGGCGTTAATATAAGAGGATGGAACTAGTCGAGTTTTTTGGAGCTGATAAAGTCATAACCTTTATGCTCCTTTTTGCACGTCTTAGTGGGCTTATCGTATTTTTTCCATTTTTTTCTCACAATCAAATCCCAATGGTCGTAAAAACTTTGCTAGTTTTCGCCCTTTGTATCGTGCTTTTCCCGCTCTCACATGCCCATGAGCATGCTATAAATTTTTTGATCATGGAAATTTTAAGTGAGGCTATGCTCGGACTTTGTGCTGGGCTTTTGCTAAATATCGTTTTTGCTATACTTCAAATGGCGGGCGAGCAGATCTCTATGATTATGGGTTTTTCGATGGCTTCAGTGCTTGATCCGCAAACTGGTACAAATTCGCCAGTAATTGCAAATATTCTAAATTTTATTGCGCTTCTTGCATTTTTGATGCTTGATGGACACCATTTGATATTACAGTTTTATTCCACTTCACTTTCTGCTATACCGCTTGGAGATTTTTATCCAAGAAGTGGTGTGATGAGCTACGCCCTAAAGCTTTTTGGCAATCTTTTTATGTTTGGATTTGTTCTGGCTTTTCCTATTATCGCGCTTTCTATACTTTCAGATGCTATTTTTGGCATGCTTATGAAAACTATGCCACAATTTAACCTATTAGTCGTTGGCTATCCTATTAAGGTAAGTATCGGCTTTTCGGTTTTGATAGCTATTTTAGCTGGCATTATAAAAATCATAACTGATATGATGGTGCAGATTTTAAACGATATGCCAGCACTATTTTTTTAAGTAAATAGCAATGAAATTTATCATAGAATACAGCCTCAAGCTCTTCAAGGAGGGATCATGAAAGTTGCACTTGTAAACAAAAACCCAGCAGTTTCTCGCCTTATAACGTTAAGTTTAAATAAGCTAGGCATAGAATATAGCGAATTTGACGATGTTAATAGTGTTGGAGATCAATTTGATTATATTATCATCGATAGTGATATGGATAGCAGCGATGTTAATTTAAATCAAAAGATAATGTATCTAGCACCTAGAGGCAGTGAAAAGCCAGATTTTGCTGATGTTATGCTTGAAAAGCCCTTTTTACCAACAGAATTTATTAGTTTGTTTGAACAAAACAAAGATACTGACAATGATAAAGAACTTGAGCTTGGACTAGATGAGTCTGCAAATTTTAATGACTTTGACGAAAGTAATAAAAACTTTGATGATTTAGAAAATTTTGAGCTTCCAGAAATTGACATGGGACTTGAAAATTTAGCAAAAGAAGATGATAAGGCAGATAAATTTGATAATGAGGCTTTAGATGATGAGTTTTTAAAAGAGGAGCTAAGTGAACTAGAGGCCGAGGATTTAAAGGATAAAGATATCAGTTTTGATGAAACAGACACTGAACTCATAGATGATGATATTATAAATGACATAGCTAGCAAATATATGGCTGATTCAGAAGATATAGATAAATCCTTAGAGCAAAACAATGAGCCGCCTGTGATAAAAGAAGAGCATAGCAATGACTTTGATGAGCTTAGTTCGCTTGTAGATGAGATAGATGATATGGGCGAGAGCGACTTGGCGGATGAAGAGGCTAAAAATGAGCTTGATAAAATGGTCGAGCAAAATTCTCAAAATTTAGAAACTGCCGAGCTTAATGAAGATTTTGTAGATGATATAAGCCAAAGTAAAAAAGAGCTAAGTGAGATCGAATCTTTGGATAAAGAGCTAAACGAAGAAGCTAGTGAAGATAGCAAAAATTTTGATGAGCTAGAGACTGATTTTGGTAGTGATGAAAATTTTGAGCCTGAAAGTAGCGAGGCAAATTTGATAGATGAAGCTAGTCAAAATTTAGAGGAAGATAGAGATGAAGAATCTACCAAAGAAGCAGAGGAGATTTCTTTGGGCGAAGATATAGACCTTGAAAAAGAGCCAGCCAAAGAAGATCATGAAGAAATTTCTGAAGAAGCCATTGCTCAAGAAGATCTAGGTATGGTAGATGAGGTGTTTGAGGAAGAAAATTTTAAAGAAGAGACGTTGGGTAGCCCAAATTTTGATGTAGCGTCTATTGAAGAAATAGATGAAAATACGATGCAAGCAGCATTTGGATTAAATAATGCACCACAAACTAGCTCATGCGATGAAATAAAAATCGATGCTGACTATAAAGAAGAGCTAACCAAAAAGATCACAAAACATGTCCATGAGTCGTTAAATGAAAGCTCGCTAAGAGATGTGCTAAAAGATATGAACATAAAGATAAATATAAGTTTTGAGGAAAAGTAGTTGCAAGGACAAATTTTAGTAGTTTCTGGGCCTAGCGGAAGTGGAAAAAGTACTCTTTTGAGCCGTCTTTTAAAGGAAGAGAAGGATCTTTATTTCTCTATCTCAAGTACGACTAGAGCAAAAAGAGATGGAGAAGTCGATGGAGTGGATTACTATTTTATAAAAGAAGATGAGTTTAAAAGCGGCATAGAAAAGGGCGAATTTTTAGAATGGGCGCAGGTCCATAAAAACTATTATGGAACGAGTCTAAAGCCTGTTTTGGCAGCACTTGAGGCTGGCAAGATAGTCATATTTGACATTGACGTGCAAGGCTTTCACATTGCACTTGAAAAATTTAAAAGCTATATCACTTCAGTTTTTATCACAACTTCAAACAAAAAAGAGCTTAAAAAGCGCTTGAAAAACCGCGGAACTGATAGTGAGGAGACGATAGAAAATCGCCTAATGAACGCAGTTGGTGAGATGGAGCACATCTTAGAATATGATTATTTTTTGGTAAATGATGACATTGAAAAGAGTTATAAGGGCCTAAAATCAATTCTTAGAGCGATGAGGCTAAAAAGCTCGAAAATAGACTTAAGACGCGTTATTGATGAGTGGATAGATTGCTAGAAATTCAGGAATTTATGATAACATTTTGAAAAATTTATTGAGGAGAAAAAATGGGTTCTTTTAGTATTGGTCACTGGCTAGTTGTTTTAGCGATTATTGTTTTACTTTTTGGAGCAAAGAAGATCCCAGAACTTGCAAAAGGACTAGGCAAAGGTATAAAGACTTTTAAGGCTGAGATGGAGGACACAACCCCTGAAAAGAGTGAGAAAGTCGAGCATAAAGAAGAGAATGCCGATAGTCAAAAAATAGAAGAAACAACTAAAAACGCATAGGTTTTAGAGTTGAAAAATAAAATAAAAGCTGAAATTTCAAAGGTTTTAGAGCGTGAATTTGTGCTTGAAAAGCCAAAAGATAAAAATTTAGCCCACTATGCTACGCCACTTTTTAGTCTAGCAAAGGAGCTAAAAAAGTCGCCAGCCATGATAGCTAGCGAGTTTGCCGATAAATTTAGTGATAGCAAAATAGTTGAAGCTAGTGCAGTAAATGGCTACTTAAATTTCAAACTAAAAAGCGAGTTTTTAGATGAAATTTCAAAGCAAATTTTGTTAGATAGCGAAAATTTTGCAAAAGAAGATACGAAAAAAGATAGCTATTTAATAGAATACATTAGCGCAAATCCAACTGGGCCACTTCACATCGGACACGTTAGAGGTGCAGTTTACGGCGATACTTTGGCAAGACTTGGCAAAAGACTTGGCTACGCTATCTCAACAGAATACTACATAAACGACGCTGGTAATCAAATCGATCTGCTTGGCACTTCGATATCGCTTGCGGCAAAAGAGCAGCTTTTTAACGAAAGTGTTGTATATCCAGAGAAATACTACCGCGGGGATTATATTTTAGATATTGCTAAGCTTGCAAATGAGAAATTTGGCAAGGAAATTTTTTATGATAAGAGTAGAAATCTCGAACTTGCCGAGTTTGGCAAGGATATCGTGCTTGAGATCATCAAAAAAGATTTGGCGGACGTTGGGATATTTATAGAGAGCTGGGCTAGTGAAAAGGCTCTTTATGACGGCCTAGAGCCAACTATAAACAAGCTAAAACGTTCAAATCAAATGTATGAAAAAGAGGGCGCTACTTATATCGCTTCGACCACACTTGGCGATGATAATGATAGGGTTGTGGTTAGAAATGACGGCAGGCCAACATATCTAGCCGGCGATATCATCTACCATAACGCTAAATTTGAGAAAAATTTCGATCACTACATAAACATTTGGGGTGCAGATCACCACGGATATATCGCAAGGCTTAAGGCTGCGATAAATTTTCTTGGATACGATGAAAGCAAGCTTGAAGTGATACTTATGCAGATGGTTAGTCTGCTAAAAGATGGCAAGCCATACAAGATGAGCAAGCGCGCTGGTAATGCCGTGCTGATGAGCGATATCGTAAGTGAGATCGGTGCTGAGGCGCTTAGATTTATCTTTATAAGCAAGGCAAACACGAGTAGCTTGGAATTTGACGTAGATGAGCTTAAAAAAGAGGATAGCTCAAATCCGATTTTTTATATAAATTACGCTCATGCTAGGATAAATCAGGTCTTTGCAAGGGCTGTAAAAAGCGTTTGTGACGTGATAAATGCGGACTTTGAGTGTCTAGATGAAAATGCTAAAAATTTACTTTTTGAAGCGCTAATCTTACCTGAGATTTTAGAGGATGCTTTTATCTCAAGGCAGCTTCAAAAGATCCCAGACTATTTGAAGTCGCTGGCTGCTAGTTTTCATAAATTTTATAACGAGAACCGTGTGGTTGGAAATGAAAACGAAGATAGCTTACTAAAAGTCTTTGCAGTCGTTGCTATCTCGATAAAAACAGCATTTAACATAATGGGAATCACAGCTAAAGATAGAATGTAGAATTTACATATTTTGGCTAAAAGCAACAAAATTAAATTTGAAAAAAAATGTTTATTTAAAAATATCTCAAACTCATGATGCTCTTGAGAATTTAAACGCCTTTTTTCTCAAATACAATCGCAATAGTTTTTACTATGATCTTTATCTCTAGCCAAAGTGACCAGTGTTTGATGTAGTAAAGGTCGTACATTAGTTTTTGTTTGGCGTCGTGTGTATTTGAGCCATAAGGGTAGTTTACCTGTGCCCAGCCGGTGATACCAGGTCGAACGATGTGGCGTTCATTGTAGTAAGGTATCTCTTTTTCAAAGAAATTTATCCAGTGTCTTCGCTCAGGCCTTGGTCCAATTAGATGCATTTGCCCTCGAAAGACATTTATACACTGCGGCACCTCGTCTATACGAGTTTTTCGCATAAATTCGCCAAACTCAAATACTCTCTCATCATTTTCGCTAGCAAATTTTGCCCCATCTTTCTCGGCATCTTCCATCATCGAGCGAAATTTTATGCACTCAAATTCTCTATTGTCCAGCCCAACCCTACTTTGTAAAAAGTAAAGGCTTCCGGGTGATTGCTCGTCTATCTTTCTCTTTACATAAAATTTTAGACCAAAAAGCAAGATAAAAAGTACCAAACAGCTAGCATAATCGATCACTCGCTTGAGTGCGTAATCAAAGGCACCATAAGGCCTTATCTCATCTAAAAAATTAAGATTTTCGCCATTTTCTGGGATATAACATTTGTGTAGATAAATTTCTAAAAAATTCTCTACATTTAGAAATTTTATTTTTTTATACTTCGTTTTAAACTGCAAAAGCGTGAGAAATCTAACTAATTTACTATCGACTGGTTTTGCGGTATTTAGTACGATCAGCCTTTGATCGCCTGATTTTATGAGATTTTCTAGTGCGCTTCGCAAGGCTTTTGCGTCGCTATTTTCATGGGATAAAAAATTTACTTGACCAAATTTCTTTCTAAGCTTTTCTAGTTCTAAGCTGGTAAAAGCATATTTCTCGCCAAGGATGATCATGTCCTATCCCTTTTATCTTTATTTTAAATTTGCATTATAAAATTCGTCTAATTATACCCAAACGTGCTAATTGCATTTTTAAAAAATAGATTAAGGTTAAAATATGTCTCATAAATTTCTTGCCGTGCTTGTTCTGGCGCTAATCTGTGCTATTTCTTTTATACTCTCAAACACACTCCTAGATAAATTTCACATCAGCCCGCTCATCATCTCTATCATTTTAGGCGCCATTTTTGCAAATCTTTTCACCAAACAGACACAAATTTTAAAAAGTAGTGGCGTCGTAGCGATCGCTGGGAAGCAAATTTTAAGACTTGGCATCGTACTTTTTGGCTTTAACATAAGCCTTAGCGAGATTGCAAGTGTCGGCACTCTAGGCGTGATATATGCAGCTTTTATGGTCTTTGCGACCTTTTTGTTTGCGCTTTTTACCGCTAAAGCTTTGGGACTTAGTAAGGATAGTGCGGTGCTCATTGGCTCAGGGGCAAGTATATGCGGCGCAGCTGCTGTTATGGCTACTCAAAATGAGATAAAAGCGGACGCAAACAAGCTTGCTATCGCCATTTGCACAGTGGTACTTTTTGGGACGATTGGTATGTTTATCTATCCATTTATCGCTAAATTTCTAGCTCTCACGCCACACCAAACCGGCTTTTTTATCGGCGGCTCACTTCACGAAGTAGCCCACGTAGTCGCAGCCTCAGCAGTATTTGACAGCACAGCAAGCAGCACTGCCGTCATCATAAAAATGCTTCGTGTCATCATGCTAGTACCATTTTTGTTTTTGCTAAATTTCTTAAATTTAAGCCAAAATAGCGGCGGCTCAAAGCTAAAGAGCATACCATGGTTTGCGCTATTTTTCTTAGTGGCGATCTGCGTTAGATCTTTGCCATTTTTCCCTGAAATTTTGGTACAAATTTTAAAGCTAGCTGCTAGTATCTGCCTTTGTGTTGCGATGTGCGCTTTGGGGTTTGGGATAGATAGGAGTATATTTAAAGCGACGGGCAAAAAGCCATTTTTGTTAGCATTTTTTATATTTTTATGGCTTATTTGCTCTTCGCTTGTTTTTGTTAAGACTCTTTGCTAGTTTTTAGCTTTTGCAAAAACTCTTCGATGTTGTATTTTGCTCGATAAGCTGGGCTTAAAAGATGTACTAAGATGTCGCCAAGGTCCATCACGATCCAATCAGGCGAGCTCTCAGTGCCTATAAATTTCTCTCCAAGAGGTTTAAGCTCCTCTTTTAGATCCTCGCTCAGTGAATAAGCGTGCCTCTCGCCAAGCGTTGTAGCGATAACTACGGCTTTTACGAAATAATCATCTCCACTCATATCAAATACTTGTATCTCTTCAGCCTTTTTTGCGTCTAAAACCTTAACTATACTTTCGGTGCGCTCTTGCATCGATCTCTCTTGCATCTTTAATCCTTGGTAAAAATTTATAATTTCATCTTTTATCTTACTAGGTAGCTCATCAAGCCCCTTTTGGTGCCTGATCTGCGACGAGCTAACATCCACGTGCACGTCCATTTTTTGTAAATTTTGTGGAATTTCTATGTGATTGCGCTTGGCGATCACAAACTGCACTAAATTTTTTAGCTCCTCGTATCCGTGCCACTTATCAAGTGTGGCTAGGTGGTCCGCGCCTATTATGAGATAAAATTTCTCTATCTTGAATTTCTCATGCAAATACTTAACCGTCTCTATGGTAGGCACTGGGCGAGCTAAATTTATCTCATAGTCTGATATCTCGACTTTCTCTAGGCCGCCCCAAATTTCTCTTATCCACTTTAGGCGAAGCTCTGGTGGAGCTGAAAATTCACTCTTAAAGGGACTTATAAAAGTTGGCATGATGATGAGCTTGTCGATGTCAAGGCCACTTAGTGCCATTTTCACAATGCTATCGTGTCCTAAATGAACCGGATCAAAGCTCCCGCCAAAAAGTGCTAACTTCATCTATTAAAGTGCCTTGTTTATATTTGTTTTAAAATTCTTTTTTGTAGAATTAGGCGTAATTATATCAAAAGGAGCTAAGATGTCAGTTAAAGTAGCAATAAACGGCTTCGGGCGTATCGGCAGGTGCGCTGCTCGTATCATTTTAGAGCGAGATGACGTTGAGCTTGTCGCTATCAACGACACGGCGACGCGCGACATGACGCGCTATCTGCTCAAATACGACAGCGTGCATGGCGAATTTAAGCAAGACGTTAAGGTGATAAGCGACGATTTTATAGAAGTAAACGGTAAAAAGATAAGAGTTTTTTCAACAAGAGATCTAAACGAGCTTAGCTACGCAGACTACGGCGCAGACGTGGTTTTGGAGTGTACGGGCAAGTTTTTAACTACTGAAAAATGCGAACCGTATCTAGCTCGCGGCGTCAAAAAAGTCGTCATGAGCGCTCCGGCAAAAGACGACACGGCGACCTTTGTAGTCGGCGTAAACGACGATAAATACGCAGGCGAAGCGATCGTCTCAAACGCAAGCTGCACCACAAACGGCCTAGCTCCAGTGGCAAAGGTACTAAATGATAAATTTGGCATCGTAAAAGGGCTCATGACTACAATCCACGCCTACACAAACGGCCAAAGCTTGGTTGACGTGAAGGCCAAAGACTTCCGCCGTTCGCGCGCTGCAGCCCTAAATATCGGGCCTACGACCACCGGAGCCGCAAAAGCGATCGCTAAAGTGCTTCCCGAGCTAAGCGGCAAGATGCACGGTCAAGCAGTGCGCGTACCGGTCGCAAACGTCTCGATGGTCGATCTAACGGCGGTTTTAAAAAGACCGGCTAGCAAAGATGAGATAAACGAGGCGTTTAGAGCGGCTGCAGAGTCAAATTTAAAGGGAATTTTATTTGTCGATGACGATTATAGGGTTAGTAGCGACTTTTGTACGAGCGCATACAGCAGTATCGTAGCCAGCGACACGACGCAGGTCATCGCCGATGATATGGTGAAGGTCTTTGCGTGGTACGATAACGAGTGGGGCTACTCGACAAGGCTCGTCGATCTAGCTAAGATCGTGGCTACGAAGTAAATTTAAAGGGTGAAAAATGAGTGAAATTTTATCGATAAACGATCTTGAGCTCGGCGACGCGAAGGTATTTGTCAGGTGTGATTTTAACGTGCCGATGGATGAGTTTTTAAACATCACCGACGACCGCCGTATCCGCTCGGCGATACCTACTATCCGCTACTGCCTAGATAACGGCTGCAGCGTAGTTTTGGCTAGTCACTTGGGGCGACCGAAAAACGGCTTTGAGGAGAAATTTTCGCTGCGAGGCGTGGCAAAAAGGCTTTCGAGGTTGCTTGATAGAGATGTGATATTTGCCGAGGACGTGATCGGAGCGGACGCCAAAGCTAAAGCCGCCGCGCTGAAGCCGGGCGAAATTTTACTTCTTGAAAATTTGCGTTTTGAAAAGGGTGAGACCAAAAACGACGAGGCACTAGCCGGCGAGCTCGCTAAATACGGCGAATTTTATATCAACGATGCGTTTGGCGTCTGCCACAGAGCGCACAGCTCGGTTGAAGCGATCACTAAATTTTACGACGAGAAGCACAAAGCGGCGGGATTTTTGCTACAAAAAGAGATAAATTTCGCTCAAAATCTCATCAAACACCCTGCGCGCCCGTTCGTAGCGGTCGTGGGCGGTAGCAAGGTAAGCGGCAAGCTACAAGCCCTGCACAACCTGCTTCCTCGCGTGGATAAGCTGATAATCGGCGGCGGCATGGCATTCACGTTTTTAAAATCTCTCGGCGAAAATATCGGAAATTCGCTGCTCGAAGAAGATCTCATCGAGGACGCGCGAGAAATTTTGCGCAAGGGCAGGGAGCTTGGCGTTAAAATTTACCTACCTGTAGACGTCGTCGCGGCTCAGACCTTTTCGGCCGAAAGCGCCGTAAAATATGTCCCTGCCCAAGAGATCCCGAGTGGCTGGATGGGGCTAGATATCGGACCGGCGTCGATTAGGCTCTTTAAAGAGGTCATCGCCGACGCGCAAACCATCTGGTGGAACGGGCCGATGGGCGTTTTTGAGATGGATAAATTTAGCAAAGGCAGCATCAAAATGAGCCACGCCATCATCGATACACACGCGACTACGGTCGTTGGCGGCGGCGATACGGCCGACGTCGTCGAGCGCGCTGGAGATGCCGACGAGATGACCTTTATCTCAACTGGCGGCGGCGCTAGCTTGGAGCTCATCGAGGGCAAAGAGCTACCTGGCATAAAACCGCTTAGAAAGGCTGCGGAGTGAGGTTTTTAGCAAATTTAAAGTGCAATCACACAAGAGCGAGCTTTTCTAAATACGCTGAAATTTTAGACGCAAATTTAAGCGCAAAAGACGACGTTACGGTGTTTCCGCCCTTTAGCGCGCTTGATCTTGCGGCTCATAAATTTAAACTCGGCGCGCAAAATTTCTATCCGTGCGAAAGCGGCGCTCACACCGGCGAGATCGGTAAGGCGATGCTGAACGAATTTGGCGTAAAAAGCGTGCTGATCGGGCACTCTGAGCGGCGAGAGCTTGGCGAGAGCGAGGAGCTTTTGCGCGCTAAATTCGATTTTGCCGCAAAGGCAGGCTGGCAGATCGTCTACTGCATCGGCGAAAATTTGAGCGTAAACGAAGCTAGCGGAACGAAGGAGTTTTTGGCTAAGCAGCTAAAAAATATCGACCTTGGCTACGAGCGGCTACTGATCGCCTACGAGCCAATCTGGGCGATAGGCACGGGCAAGAGCGCCAGCGTGGAGCAGATCGAAGTGGTTTTAAATTTCATCCGGGAGCAAACGAGCGTACCGCTACTTTATGGAGGTAGTGTAAACGCCGCAAATATCGGCGGGATAGCGGGGATTAAAAACTGCGACGGAGTATTAGTAGGTACGGCGAGTTGGGACGCGTCGAAATTTTTGGAGCTTATACGCGCCCACTCGCATCGCTATACTTCGTTGTCTTAAAATTTTACTCGGTCATTACCTATATGGTAACTCCCGTCACAAAATTTTAAGTCGCCTAGTCTAGCTTCGCGATACTGCCGCTATCAAATTTGGTTTCAAATTTGAATTGCAAAAAAATTTATGTCAAATTGCGAAGGATTTTTCGCTTAGTCAAGGCAAAATTTAAAAAATAAGCGGAGCGAACATATGGTTCGTGAGCATTATTTTTTAAATTTTAACGCAGAATAAGTAGGTCTGCTTGCAGTTGCGAGCTTACGAAGCAGAAAAAGCCAAGCAAATTTTAAAGGAGAAATAATGATTTTAAAAGGCAAAAAAGGTCTCATCGTCGGCGTCGCTAACGCCAAATCTATCGCTTACGGCATTGCCGAAGCTTGTCACGCGCAGGGTGCGCAGATGGCGTTTACCTATCTAAACGATGCGCTGAAAAAGCGTGTAGAGCCGATCGCAGAGGAGTTTGGGAGCAAATTCGTCTATGAGCTAGATGTAAATAACCAAGCCCACCTGGACGGCCTTGCGGATCGCATTAAAGCGGATCTGGGCGATATAGATTTCGTCGTGCACGCAGTGGCCTACGCGCCAAAAGAAGCGCTAGAGGGCGAGTTTGTAAACACCACAAAAGAAGCCTTTGATATCGCGATGGGCACAAGCGTGTATTCGCTACTAAGCCTCACACGTGCGGTGCTTCCGGTGCTAAAAGAGGGCGGCTCGGTGCTAACTCTTACATATCTTGGCGGGCCGAAATTTGTACCTCACTACAACGTCATGGGCGTCGCAAAAGCAGCTCTTGAAAGCTCAGTGCGCTATCTTGCTCACGATCTTGGCGCGCGCGGTATCCGCGTAAATGCGATCAGCGCGGGCCCGATCAAAACGCTTGCGGCAAGCGGTATCGGCGATTTTAGGATGATTTTGCGCTATAACGAGGTAAACAGCCCGCTAAAACGCAACGTCACGACGCATGACGTCGGCAACAGCGCGATGTACCTGCTTAGCGACCTAGCTAGCGGTGTGACCGGCGAGGTGCATTACGTCGACTGCGGCTACAACATCATGGGCATGGGCGACGTGGCTACCGACGCCGAGGGCAATACGATCCTAGCTTGGGACGCAAAATAATCTACTAATACAAATTTGGCGGGGTGACTCGCCAAACTCTTCTTTTAAATTTCATTAAATTTATTGTAACGGTACACAATAAGAGCTCTAGGGTGGCTTATAGATACAAATAAGCCGGGCTTGGGAGCTTGGTTGAAGAACGGCTAAATAAGCTAAAAATGGGTGAAATTTTACTGCGTGATGAGAGTAGGGCACAAAGCGAGCTTTTAGGACTTCAAATAACTACTCGATCGCCGACGGGAGCGCTTATTTATGGGGGTGGTGGCATCGTGATAGACGGAGGTTAGTTATGCCTGCTTGGCTCAGGATGCGAGCAGATGAAGCGTGGAATTTACAGCTTTAACCTTGGCAAAAACTTTAACGAGGCAGGGTAGATGCCTAGCAATTTGCTCGTGACAAACGGTGTTTTGCGTAAATTTTTAGTGATAAAGGGCGGTGCCTTTGGTGGCAAAGCTGGCAATGTCTTTTACTGCGTGCCAGATAGCGGCAAATGGGAGGATACGCAGCTTGACTACTCATAGTTTTTATAATGGTCGCTTTGCGGTGATATATCTAAATTTTGCGAGCTTTACCACTGGGATGGTTGACGCGAGGATGTGAGAAATTTTAGTCTTGATAGGACGATATTTGCGCTACCGCCGATACTTTGGCAAGGCGTCGACATAAAGTTAAGACTAAAAGACATGAAAAAAGATGATGTTTGTATGAATGAATTTTTCATTTTTGCCTTTAAGGGGCGTCTAGTAAATTTATATGATACTTCCAGCAGATCCAGGAGTTTTGCTCTATTTTATTTAAAATTTATAAAAATTATTCATAAGCTACTTAAGTAACCCATCTCACTTTTTTTGTAAAAAAATTTCTCATTTTTAACCTTAATGTAAAAAATGAGATTTTTACCCCTCAAACTCTATGTCTATTTCATACCCACTCGTGCTAAGCTTATGGCTTACTTCTTTTATGCTAAACTCATTTGCTTCTAGCCCAGGAACTTCACCAAATTTAAGCTTGCCGCCTGCTATGATATTTTTCCCTTCGCAGCTACATCTGCCATTTATTCCGCCGCGTTGTAACTCGTTAAGTTTAGCTTCTGCTTGTTTAAAGGCCTCATTATCACTCTTTGGCTGAGCTATCTGCATCTTATATACCTGTTCCCCACTTCCCACCTTAATGCTTTTTACCTTACCAGCTTCAATATCTTGCCACTCTACTATTACGGCTGTATAAGAGTTTCTATTAGCTTCAGTGATCTCTAGCGAGTAAAGATCAGTTAAATTTAGTGTAAAAGTGGGCAAATTCTCGTTTTTTGAAGTATTTGAGGTTTGGCTAGCATCGCCCTTAGCATCTTTGGCTGTTATGATGATGGTATCATTTTTAACGGCCATTAAAAAGCCAAATTTGACGCATAGATCATACAAAAACTCTATGTCGCTTACATTATCCTGGATAACAGAAGTTATGTTTTGGTCACTACCGCTTGTTTTTAAAGATAGTGCATTGGTGCTAGCTATCTTTTTAGCTATCCCAAAAAGCGTTGTATTTTCCCAGCTCACACGTCTTTTCTCTTTTGCAGGGCTTGCAAAATTTACAGCAGTTGCTCTTATCTCGGTAGTTTGGTTTTTATAATCCCTGCTAGCCGTTTGCACGCTAAAAGAGCCACAAAGATAGAGCTCATTTTCATACCCTAACCAAAGCTTAAGCTTATCTCCAAATACTGGCTTTGCATATATACCAAATAGGGTAAAGCTGATTTCATCACTTTCGTTGCCCTCTTTATCGGTAAAGCTTAAGCTTATTAGGTTTTGTCTGATGGTGTTTGTTGTGTCTTTACCACTAGCTTCTAGCTTAAAAGCTGGTTTTCTCACCATAGTTTTGCCTGCTCTTTCGCTGCTTCTTTAATTTCTGGCAAAAATACCCTATCGCCTGCATGAAGTGTTGTGTTAAGCTTTGGATTTATGGTTAGGATTTGCTCAAAAAACCTTAGATGTCCGTAGTGGTTGTAGGTGATAGTATCAAGCCTATCACCGTCTTTAGCTATGTAAATTTTATCCATCATAATCCCTTTTCAATAATTTGGCTCGCACCAGGCGAGCTTAGTCTTTAGTGCGTTTCCAAAGTGCTAAACTTTGGTCGCAAAGATGAGTTTTACTCATCTGCGAAGTCATGAGCTAAAGTCTCGCTTTAGCTCTAGTGAAAAACTTTGCGTAAAAAATGCTCCATTTGGAGTGAAAATCGCTTGTTTTTCACTGATTTTTACTATAACAAAGCGACCAAAATATTTACCATTTCCATTTGTAAGTGGCAAGCTTTGACGTAAGGCAGCTAAGGCATAAAGTGGTTTTAATGCGCCTTGTTTGTCACCGTTATATGGCAGCGTTTGACCCTCTATATTAAGTGCGCTGCTTCCTAAATTTGCACTAAATAAGGCTGGATAGTTTTGTATACGCTCTTGTTCGCTTATACCAAAGTCTGTTTGAGTATCAATACTATTAGTTTGCTCCCATCTAAATTTAAACCCACCAAGATTTAGCACCATATTATCCCCTTACATCCGTATTTTTACGGTTAAACTCATCACGTCTTAGTGCGTCTTTAACACCTTTTACTATTTGGGCTTTAAAGCTCTCTAGGTCAAATTTGCCATTATCTGAGTTAAGTAAAAAATCACCATTAAAGCTAATGTTGATGGCGCCACCACCTGTGCTAGCTGCCACTAGAGCTGGAGCCTCTTTTGCATGAGTATCACTATCTGAGCCAAAAATAGAGCTAAAAAAGCCACCACTATCATCTTTTGATTTTAGCTCACTGCTTGCTTGCTCATCGTCTCCAAAGCCAAAGAATTCTTTTGTCTTGCTCCAAGCACTACTTAGCCCCTTAATGGCCTCACCGACCATGTCGTTTATCCAGCCAAATTTCTCAGCTATCCAGTCAAAAAAACCACCAAAGAGCTCATTCCATATCTTGATAACTGGCTCAAAAATAGCGCTTAAAAAGTCGCTCACTCCTTGCCAAAGATCGCTAAAAAACTTTGTCGTGCTTTCCCAATATGGCTTGACGTTTTCCCAAATTCTCTCAAAAAATGCCTTTACCTCGTCCCAATTTTCCATAAGATAGGCCGCTGCTGTGCCAAGAGCTACTACTATGGCACCAATACCTGTGCTAATAAGAGCAAATTTCATAGCCTTTGTAGCTAGAGTTACCGCCATTAATCCGCTACGCATAACACCACACGCTACACCAAAGGCCTTTGAGGCAGCACTATAAGCAGTAGTGATAGCTAGAGTTGCTCTTAGTCTTGCGCCAACTAGCCAAATGCTAAACGCATGAGCTTTGGCAGCTAGCGTGGCACTTGATATACTCACAGCATGAGCCAACCATCTGAGTTTTGCTATTAAGAGCATAGGATTTAAAAATTTCACTACCCTTATAACTCCTAAAAATCCATCTGCTACACTTAAAAGTGCTATCTTGCTAAGAAGCAACACTGGTTTAAAGATCATAAAGCCAGCTGCAGCGCTAACAACTATGGCACTTAGTCTTGGAAATTTTTCATTTAGCGAGCTTAACACTCCAGCTACCTTACTTAAGATAGAAGCTAATAAATTTGTAAGTGGTAAAAAGGTTTCTCCAAGGCTTGACCCTAGATTTCTCCATGCTTGCGTAACCCTTTCGATACCACTCTTTGTAGTGTTTAGCTTCGTTTGTAGCTCACGCTGCATAGATCCTGTGGCTTCATCCGAGTGTGCCATTTTGATATTTGCTTTAAGAGCATCGATATTTGTTACAAGCCCTGCTATCTCATCGTTAAAATTTCCACCAACTAGATCATAAAGTAGCCCTGCTTGCTTATCTTTATCAGCTCTTGAAATCGCTTCTAAAAATGACGTGATTGCCCCTGCTGCATCTTTTTGTAGGGCTGTTTTTAGATATGTTGCATCCATGCCTATGCTCGCTAGCGCTTCTTGAAAATTTTTACCTTTTTTATCAGCCATTGAGAGTGTGGAGTAAAGAGCATTTAAGCTAGTGCCTACGACTGAGCTAGCTTTGCCAGTGCTTAGCATTGTAGCACTTATGGCACTAGCACTTTTACTATCTAGGCCTATCAAGCTAGCATTTGCAGCTGTTAGTGAAGTAGCCTCAAATATATCAGAAGCATTTGCATTAGTAACCTTATTGTCGAGCAAGTTTACGCTATCAAAGAAGCTATTAAGCTCCTTTATATCGTTCATCTTAAAGCCAACTTTCATATTATTGGCCGCCTTTGATAAGGCTTCAGAGCTCATTTCAAATGCAACTGAGCCGGTTGCAAGCATCTTTGTGTAAGTTACTAGCTCCTCACCGGCTAAATTTATCTTACCGCCGCCAGCTGCAATGTCAGCTATATTACTAAAGCTCTCTCCAAGCTGTGAGCTTAGCCCTCTCATCTCATTTTTTAGCTTAGCTAGGTTCTCATCGCTATCATCAACATACTTTTTTACATTCGCAAAAGCCGCCTCATCATCAATGGCAAGTTTTATTGGCACTCCTATGGCTACCGAGTTTGTAAGATTGCTAAAATTTGTCGTAAGTTCGCCTAAAAGTGCTTTTTGGCTCTCTCTTATTTGGCTAGATAGATTTGACAATCTAGTGTTGTCTAAAGATGTTATGGCTTTTTTTGCTTCTGCTATCTTACCTTTTAAACCATCAAACCCTTTTTTTAGCTCTGATATTTTACTTAGCCCTTTTACTGCTAGACCAATACTAATACCAACTTGTGCGTTATCCATATCTTTCCTTTAAAATACGATATAATCCCTTTTAAAAAGGATTTAAAATGGCTTTAATCATTCCTATTTTTATCGTTTTATTCTTCTTCGTTTCACCAAGTGGCTTTTTTGAAACGTTTATTGCCTTAGTTTTTGGCTTAGGAATACTTGGCAGCCTTATTGGCACCGCTGGCTTAGCAGTAGGTAAAACCAAAGGAGTTATAACTCGCTCTTAGCCTTTAAGATCTTTACTGAAATTTCTAAAAACTCACTAAAATCACTCAAACTAAGATTTATTATCTCGCTATATCCATAGCCTAAAACATGAGCTATAAGGGCGATATTTTCGTTATTTACTCCGCCCTTACATCTAAAAAATCATTTAACACCTTTTGTAAAGACATAAATTCTTTAAACTCCAAATTTTCAACTTCATCTTGTGTCTTATTGCAAAGTGCAGCTATCATATAGATAGTCTTTGCCATATCGCTACCACCATTTTCATCCGCCATCTTAATGGTTCTTACTTTTGGTGCATGCATTTGCCAAATTTCATCTTTTATCTTTATCTCTTTCATTTTCTTTTCCTTTCAAAAATTAATTATGCTTGCCTCACTTCGCCATACTTTGTTGAGTTTAAATTTTTAATACTCACGTATAAAACATACGCTGCGTTTAAAAATTTACACTCGCCTTGTCTGGCTGTGTGATGCTTCGCGATCTAATTATTTATAAGAATTGCTATCGTGCAGTATCGCATAGCTAGGTTAGGCAAAAATTGAAAATCAAACGGAGCAGACATATAGTCTGTGAGTATTGATTTTTGATTTTTAACGCCATATAGCGAAGCGAGACAAACAGGTAGTTTCTCACAAAAACCTTACTCTCCTAAATTTGAGCGAACCCCTGCCATATAATCAACTCCGCCTATAACGCATATCATATTTTCACTATCTTTTAGCACCATCGGCACGCCATCCACGTTGATGTCCACGAAATGAGCTGATAGCTTAATAGTAACTTCTAGCTCTTTTCCGCTTTCAAACTCAGATACTTCATAACTGATAATATCTCCAGTAAAAGCTGCACTAAAAGGCACAGTTTTACTTTTGCCACTTTGGAAAATGCTAGCTTTAAAAAGCCACGGAATACGGTTGGTAAAGCTGTTTAGTCCTAAATTTACCCACATGTTTTTATCTAACACACTAACCGTAAATTCAACCTCTGTTGCCTTTAGCATGCCAGTTGTGTAATTTGTGCTAAGAGCTCCTTTGCTCTCTATCATTTCAAACTCTATTGTGGGGAGCTTAAGCTTTTTTGTTACACCAAGATAGCCGATGCCATCTATATAAACGTTACCTTCTTGGATTACTTGAGGAATTTGTCTTTTCATTGTTTATCTCCTTTATTTGTTTAACTCATCCATCAAAACGCTACCGTATTTATCCACATAGATAAAATCAAGTGTAAGCTGCTTAACGATTGGATTGTTTTGCATTCTGACATCAAGGTAAAATTTACCAGCCGTGATAGTTGCGTCGGTGTTTTTTGCACTCCAGCTAAGCTCATATCCAAGAAGTACCTTTGCTCCAACTAGCTGACGAAGGAGCTCACTAACTGATCTTTTTGCATGATAAAGCTCACTAGCTTTTCTATCTATCGCAAACAGCACTCCCTTTTGGCAAGCTTGCGAAATACGATCAAATATCCTAACACGTGCTAGATCTTGCCAAATAGTATCTTGATCACTCGTTTCGCCACCCCAAGCCCTAAAGCCACTCTCTCTGATAATGGTAGAAATTTTTGCTGCCCTTAGCTCATCAGCCGTGCAAGTCTCACCTAACTCAAAATCCACGTCTATTTGCGTGCCCGAAACTCCTATCATAACTCTATTTGAATAGCTATCTGAGTATCCAAACTCGCTTGCTCCATCTGTATGAGCTATCATGCCGGCTATTCTCGCACTTTGCCCCTCATAGACATAAGCATTCGTTTCATCATCCCAAACCTTGACATTTGGATAAGCGGCAACTAGCCTATTTGTACCAAAATCGCCCATTTTAACAATGGCTGCTGCTGCGTCATCTGCTTTTAGATCTACAATGCCAGTTGCTTTTAGCCTGGTTGCCATCTTTTCTATCTCGCCTTTAATCGCATCTTCATGGCTAAAGCCAGGTGCGATTATTAAATTTGGGCTATAACCAAAGCGTGATTTAGCTTTAGCAAACGCTGTGACGGCACTTTTGCACTCCGTAATCTCATCGTTTGTGTCCTCATCGTCATCTTTTGTAAATACACTTAAAATTATTTGAGTATTTACGGCCTGATCTTCAATACCTTTTAAAGCCCTATAAATAGAGCCTTTTTTAAAAGCTTGGCTCGCATCCTTTTTAGCTTTGTATTTTGCTTCAAGATCTTCAAGCGCTTTTGCTGTTGTCATATAAAAATGTAGGCCATTTTCTAGCACCTCTTCATACCCTGCTATACCAATAGGCGTAGTACTTTCTACCGCTATTGGTCTTGCCGCCTCAGCTGAGACGGTTACATTTACACCAAATTTTGCTGCCATTTTTATTCTCCTTTTTGATTTACTTTTTTAAATGGGTTTATACACCACACCGTTTTTAAATATTTCTTATCATCTTTCTGGGTAAACTCTTTAAAATTTAAAGCATTTGCCCCTGCTATATCCATAAGTTTCCATCCGATATAAATACGACAGTAAAAGCCACTTAAAAAGCCTTTGTATCGAACTACTTTATAAAGTCCAAAACGCTCCCTGCCATCTTTTAAAGTGCAAGTAACTTTACAAAAACCACTCTTTTTACCACCATTACTGGCAATATTGGGATCGCCTAAAGTTTCTATGCTATATGGATTTATATCATCTACTTTGACGCCGTTAATCTCACTTGAAAAGTGTCCTATCTTATTACGCAGGAGCCAAAGAAGCCTTGCTTTATACGTCCTATTGGCTGGCTCAGGATAATGCTCTTTGCGCCAGCCACTATCACCATTGATAGCAGCACACTTACCATCGTAATAGTCGTTTGCATCTTCAAACCACCTAAATATCTTTGGCAAATGCTCATCATCCTTTTTGCAAAATAGTAATGCAACTGGCACAACTACAAATGAGAGAATCTCAAGCATAAGCTCTACTAAAATGATCGCTATAAGACGCAATATCTCTTTACTCTTTAGCATCATTCTCCTTTTTTGATTTCTTGCTTGGCTTCTCACTCTCTTTTGTTTCGCTCTGTTTGTATTCTGGGCACCTAGGACACTCACTCCAAGTGCAGTTACCATCTTTATCTAGTTTTGATGCGCAAATTGCGCACCTTTTTATCCTTACTCTCATTTTTCATCCTTTTTGTTTGGTCTAGTTCTAACAATATCCGTAAATTCGTCGCCATTTAAGTACCAAAATGGCTTTGTGCCATCTTCGTATTGAAATCTGGCAAAGTCATCAGGATGTGTCGCCAAATGGGCGAATACCCTGATAATGTTTGTCATGTTTGAGTTATCCCACTGGTCGCACTTACGTGCCCTTAGAAAAATCACGATAGGGCATAGTAAAATGCCTAAAATTAGCGACAATATGCAGATTATTATGTAACTCACTTTAGCCCCTCTCTTTGAATTATTAGCTCCTTATACTCATTTCTTAAACTCTCTAACGCAGCCGTATTCCCGATAAACAATGCGTGCCTAATATGGTTCTCGCACTCACTTATATCAGCTTCGATCTCGGCTAGTTGTTTAGCTTTTTCATCTATCTTTGGCTCTTTGTTTAGCCCTTTTTCTTGTCCTAGTTCGGTTATTGTTACGGCGTTGTTATCATTGTCATAGTAGGTTTCGCCTCGCTCGTCTTTGATTTGCTCCCACTTACCATTAGTAAAAATATTTGCGTAACCAGCTTTTGGCTCAGTTGGTGCGATCTGTGTTGCGTTTGGTGGCATTAGATAGATCGTTTCACCCTTGCTACTTGCTAGTGGGTCTATCTGGGCTTCTGCCTCGTATAGATATACGTTATTTTTTGTGTCATAGATATAAATTTTCATAAGTTGCTCCTGCTCCTAGTATTTTATTAACACGACCATCGCCATGTTACATGGGCGGTTTTCGTTAGCTGTTGGCACTATTCGGCTAGCATCAAA
>NZ_CABPVS010000005.1:0-3092 GCF_902460845.1 Campylobacter concisus
GTTATTGTTACTTTAGAGTTAGAACCCTCTGTAACTATCTTTTCACCTTGGTATACAATATCTCCTACACTTAATTGTCTTACCTCTCCTGTTAAGTCATTAAGTGCTCTTGCTATTCCTCCGTTTACGCTTTTAACTACTCCGGCTTCTTTAGCCATCATATTCTCCTTATTGTTATATTATTTGAAATTTTGAATGAATTATATAAATTTTAGAAGGGTTTGTATATTGTACTGGGGTACAATAAAGACTAACCTGTAAATTAAGCTCAGCATTATTATTGACTGCGTTTTCGTTTATATTAACATGACCACTCAACTTAATCATCAAAAATTTTTAACATTATTGAAGTCGATAGTATCGTTACATATTCCACAATCGATGGTAGGATATTGGTTAAGCTCACACTGTCTTTTACAATTTGATATTTCACTTTAGGTGTAACCCAAGTTAAAATAAAAAGTAGTAGAAAATACCTTTTATAAAGGTGGATTGATATTATTATTTTTTGTTGCTTATTTTGCTATTCTCTACACCATCTAACTTATTTTATTGCTACGTTAACTAGTTGTTAAAGCCAAAAATTAGAACAGTTACTAGAATAATATAAGATTAAAAACTGTAGTAATTTTATTTAGAGTAAAACCCAAGAAATTCTTGGGTTTTTAAGAGATTATAAATCGTGCGTAATGCTATCTTCTATTTTGATCGTTACAGTATGTGTCGTTTCGTTGTTTGTAACTGTTGTAGAATACGTTCTATCGCCTTTATTTTGCCATATAGACTCATCGGTCTTATGGATAGTATCGTCGCTACCACCTTTTATGGTAAGAGTATCACCGGTAGTTTTATTGACGTCTAGCACGTCTTGTGCGGTGATGTTTAGTTTTGCGCCGTTTATACTCGTCATATCTACAGATTTTACGTTTTTATCCGTTATAGCAGATAACTGGGATAGATCCACGGTTTTATCGCCTTCCATATTGGTTATATTTACATCTCCGTTTGTATGAGTTATAGATACTTTGTTTTCAAAATTTAAGTTATTAAATCCAGCAGAAGCTCCGTTTTTCAAAACTAAAGTATTATTGTCTCCATCTCCGTTTATAGCTATGCTACCTGAATTATTTATAGTAGCTCCACCACTTATACTTATAGTATCATTGCCCTCATTGCCTCGAACCGAAGAGTTCGTCAAAGTAGCTCCAGAATTTATATTTATAGTATCGTTTCCTGCATATCCATAAACGTGACCGCCGTTTAAATTGGCTCCAGAATTTATATTGATAATATCATTACCTTCGCCTGCACTTATATGCGTACCGCTTTCGAAATTAGACCCTGAATTTATATTTACAACATCATTACCGCTTCCGGTTCCTATTCCGGTTCCTTGTATTGCGCTTGTCGTTTTAAATGTAGTATCGGTAGCATTTACAGTATCGTTACCCTCTTTCGTCCAGATATTAGTATCGTTTACAGTAACGTTATATAAATTTACGGTATCGTTGCCAGTTCCAGTATCGACCTTGACGTTTTTATTGTAGTCATTGTCGACTTTGTTTAGATTCATATTTCTTATTGTAACAGTATCGTCGCCATCTCCACTAATAATTTTACCACCGACAAAACCTTCTTTATTAGCTCCTCCGTCGATTTCTATAATATCGTTACCAGCATTACCTTCAATATCACCCTTAACGACGGCACCGTCCAAAACTTTAATCGTATCGTTACCGTCGTCGCCGTGAATATATTCTTTTACCGTAGTACCCTTTCCGGTTACAGTTATACTATCATTACCCCATCTTCCGACTATACCGTCTACGTTTGCGCCATTTTCTACTAGGATAGTATCGTCGCCACCTCTACCATTTATGGCGCTAACGTATGTTTGGTTGTCAGATACGGTTATTTTATCATCGCCTTCGTCGCCCCTTACTTCTCCTGTTACTTTTGCGCCATCTTTTACCACGATCTTATCATCGCCGTCTCCGGCAAATATATGCTTCGCACTGGTTCCCGCACCGCTTAAAGTTATAGTATCGATATCGGCACCGCTATCTACTATATCTAAAGCCGGATTTACCTGCTTTTCGTATATATCGTTCATAGTTTTGGTGTCGCCATATATTGCTCCATATACTTTCGCTCCGCCTTCTAAGGATATATTATCTTGTCCGGCATTGCCATATATATTACCTCTTACCTTGGATTCATTTTGTATAGAGATTGTATCTACGCCATCACCGCCTTTGATAGCTTCGTATCTAATTATCCTTCCTTCATCATTCTTGATAGCTCGTCCACTTACCGTAGAATTATTTACGGTTATACCATCATTTCCAGAACCACCAAAAATTTCTACTGTCTCTGCACCGTTTTGAAGATTGACATTATCGTTTCCAACTCCTCCATATACAGATTCTATTTTTGCATTGTCTACTGTTATTTTATCTATGTTATCCGATCCAAACACTTTTAAACTTGGATTAGGATCTACTATCTTAGCTACTGATCCATCATCTGGATAGTTCGAAGCTTTTGCTGTGCTAGTTACTGCTAGGTCTTTAGCATCATCTTGACCAATAGCAAGATTACCATCATTGCTTACATACCAACCGTCTTTATAATTAAACGCGCTAGGGGCGGTAGGATCGTTAGGAGTTAGATAATCTCTACCATCAGTGTGTCTATATACGTGATATCCATTAGGTATAGAAGAGGCAAATGAGTCTAAGAGTGCAGAAGATGTGCTTTCTCCTTTATACGCCGACAAAGGAATTTTTATACTTCCTGCTGGTAAAGCAGGTCCTGTTGCTTCAGCTCCAGCCCCAACAGCACTTCCTCCACTTACACCAAAGCTATTATCTCCACCTGCTGCTAGAGATAAAGCATCTATGCTTCCTACATTAGCATTAATGTTACTAATGTGGCCTCCTTCTGCAAAGCTAGTAGAAGATAAGCTTACGCCATCTCCACCATTACCACCTGCTTGTGGACCACCTGCAGCAGTTTCTTCTAGAGCATTAAGATCTGTTCCTTTTAAGATGGCTTGTTGTAAAGCTGAGATATCAGCTACTGTTTCGTTA